>NZ_BORB01000011.1:0-122638 GCF_018332955.1 Lederbergia ruris | reverse complement strand
GTGCTTTAAAAGAGCTGTCCGGTTTTTAAAAATGGAAAAATAGTCGACTTTGGAGAACCCTGAAAGTATGAGAGTGCTTACAAAATTAAAGGGCGAAAATTTCTGCCCACAAATACTTGACTCAAACTACAGCTTGATGCAAGTTTATTAAAGAGATGAATCACGCTATAATAGGAATAAACGATTTAGAGTTAAATATGTAGCTACAAAGAAAGGGGGGAAACACATGTATGATCCCAGTAAAAATAGATCCTATGTCAATCACTACGATAAGAGAAAAAGGCATGGAATCTATTGTTGATTGGTTCGAGCAACATCAACAATCGTTCTATACACTTGGTCGGTGTTATCTTAGAAATCCGCAGCAATTGGAAGAGGTTTTTTACCGGTCGATTATAAAAGTACACAAGGAATTGCCTCGATTTAACGGGGAAACATCATTCGAAATGTGGATAACATCAATTTTTATACATACATGCCGAGAGCTTTCTGATGATAGGAGTTTACAAGTTTCTGAGGAAGGTGAACCGAGTCAGGATTTATTTAAAGCTCTCGATCAATTGAAAGCGGATGAGAAAGAAGCGGTGGTCCTTACCTATATAATGGGAATCTCTCAGGAGGAGGCGGCACATTTTCTCCAAGTTTCCGTGGAAAAGTTTAAAGAGCTTTTGTTTTCTGGAATACAGTCACTCCGAAAGGAGATGGGGGATGGGTCGTCCTTTAATGGCTGTAAAGAGTATCATAAGAATTACATTGATTACTTGGAAAGAAACCTGGATCGGCCGAAGAAGATTGATTTCGAGATGCATCTTTATCATTGCCAAAACTGTCAGGAGGATTTAAGGACCTTTCGGGATGTCATGGTAAGTTTTACTAAAAAAATCGAGGATTTCCATGTGCCAGCAGGTTTCATGGAGAACGTCAAAGATAGGATAGCTTTAAAGGAAAAGCACAGACGAGAGAAGAACAAGAAACGTAAAAGAATCGGACTTGTTATTGCAAGTGTTTGCGCGTTATTAATAGGCGTAGGAGTTTTTACAGGGTCATTTACTAACCTATACTACACATGGACAGAAGAGGATCAGGAATTGCGTGCCTTTCTACAACAGAGACTGGGTGAAAGGCTGAACCTGGAAGCGGAAAGCAACGGGGTAAAAATTAAGATTAAAAGCGCGATTGCTGATGATGTTCAAACACTTGTTTTTTATGAAATAGAAGATACAGCTAAAGGCAACCAATATATGCTGAATTATAATGGCGGCGTTTTCGTGGAGAATGAATACGAACTCATGAATCATAATATATACCCTAGGTACTACCCTCCTGATCTTACATCGGATCTAAATAATAAAGAAAAGAACGTATACCAAGGAAAGATTAGTCTACTGCCATTAACACGGGATGAAGGGACCATTAAACTTAAAATCAAAACGCTTCAGAGATTGATGCGTGATTCCTCTGATCAGAATGGTGTTACTGCCTACAGTGACGGTGAATATGCAGCAGGAGAGTGGAACTTCGAGATTCCCGTAACAAAACAGCCCTCTATTGAATATGAATTGGATCAAGAAACAGAAGTCGAGGGGATGCCAATTCGGTTTGATAAACTAACGATTGCCCCAACAGCGACGATTCTGGATGTTGCGATCCATGACGAACTGCCAGAGAAGCGAATCGAATTTCTTAATTTTGATCACCTAACAATAAATAATAAAGTGATGGAAGCGAATCCATATGGCAGTTATCTTTCATATCATAATGGGCTTACTTTTCAAACATCCTTTTCCCCATTTTTTGGAAAAAAACCAAAAAATGTGAACGTTCAATTCCAATCTGTTCAACTAACCGTTGAAGACCAAAAAACGATCGACCTGGATGACACTAATGAATATCCTCAGACCTTTGAATATGCAGGCAGCACAATCACAATCGACAAGGTAGAAGTGGGAGATCCTACCGAAGTCGTCATAAGCAATCATGAAATTGCGAACCGAGAATACGAGTGGATTCAATTCAATGTTGTGGATGAAGATGCAAAAGAAATTAGTTCAATGGAGGTGAATTCTGACGGTGTAGTAGTTGATAAAAATGGCATCGAATACGATATGAATAATCCTTTCGTATATGAAGGAGTCGAGCAGTCGCGTTATTTCTTTACCGTTCAAAACATAAAGTTACACAATGACAATGCCGAAAAGAATGTGATTCCTAAAAGGCTCGAGATTTATGAATATAGTACAACAAAATATTTGGATGATGTCGTGGAGATTTCGTTGGAGTAATATTTATCGCCTACATACTACCAGTGTGATACACAGGGCGAGCCCGCATTTAACTTTTTTCATGCCGCGGATCGTGTGAAGTAAAAAATCAAAGTCCGTTTATTTAACCAATGATGGAATTAAAGAGGCTGAAGAATTAATGAAAAAGTATATAAAGAATTTGGAAGGTAATTCGTTATGATTTATTGATTTTAAAAATATAGAAATTCGAAATAACGTGAAAAGGGTGAAATCCATGTTAATCCAATGTACGAAAACCTTGCTTGATAAGATAGGAATAAAGGGAACCGAACTAGCCTCTCCAGAAGGCCATGAGGATTTCCCGAAAAGTTTTTTAGCCTGGCACGCCAACCTTGTCAGTATTAATAGAAGAAAAGCAATTGTTTTGATGAATAACGAAACAAGATATCCAGTCGTTATATACAGACCAAGTAGTAAGGATTTTTCAAAAATAAAAGAATTAATATATGAGGCAATTTCCGAGGCTTTTCGTATGGAAGGTGTGCGCAAAGAAGTAATTGAAGCTTATATGGCTAAAGCTGGTGAAATATCTTTTTCTAAAACAGCTAATAGAAGTATGGTGGCAAAGATGAATAACGCCGTGCGTGATATTGAATTTATGAACGAATATTTAGATGAAAAATCAAGAATTCAAAGGTATATAAGCATCGTAGCAGGTAGGTTTATTCAATTGTCGGGAGCAAATGATTCATTCTATCCTGTCGAAAAAACACTTGAAAGTTTAGTTACTATTTTTGGTATTGATGAACATGTAGGTGTTGATGAGGTTCTTGATATCGATCTATACCAATTGAAGATACAAATCAATCTTGAGGGTCATGACATTTGGAGACGGGTTCTTGTGCCCTCAACTTATTCCTTCAGACATCTTCATCACATCATACAAACGGTTTTTGATTGGCAAAACTATCACTTGCATGAATTTACTGTAAAAGGATCGAAAAACAAGTCTTTAAAAATTGTGATGGATGACGATCCGGAAACGATGGAATATTTTAATTTTGATGATTTTGAAATGCTACAGGAGAGATTTGTCGCACTTGAAGAGATTTTACCGGAATTTGGTGAAGTCACTTATGAGTATGATTTCGGAGACTCTTGGGAGCATACCATAAAGTTTGAAAAGAACGTAAAGTCTAAGACGTTCCAAGTAACATTTCTAGAAGGAAATGGAGAAAGACCACCTGAAGATGTGGGCGGGGCATGGGGCTTTGAAGAATATATAAGAATCATGGAAAATGAAAAACATCCAAGCTATCATGAAATGAAAGTATGGGCAGAGAATCAAAAGGAAAGAAATTTGAATTCAGAAAAGATCAATCAACGGCTTAAGCAGGTAATCAGCGGGTATAGTTATTCGACATTTGTGTTTTGATTGATCCCGTTGTCAATCTCGTTTTCGATTTATACGTATTTAATGGAGATGTTTTTTATGGGTAAGAAAAAGCGATATGAAGAATACCTATCCAGCATGGATGATTTGTTAATAATTGTTGATAATTTTATGGAAAATGAGTTTGAAAGTTAGGAATGAAGGAGAAAATCCGTATGAAGGTCAGTGAACTTCGAGAAAATATAAAAGTACCACAAAAAAACGAAGCAAAGTACGCAAAATATCTGATTCGTTTTGTTGATTAAACTTGCTTCCATATACTCCTTTTTTAAATAATCTGACGGTGCCCTGATTAGAGTGCCGTCGTATTTTTATGAAATTCTATTGCCAGTTTGAAGGAAGCACCAGAAGGTCTGAATGTATTAATATTTTAAGTGTGAAAATGAACTTTTTGTAGATACTATCGAGTAAATAAATGATAAGGAGTAATCTAATGAATTGGTACAATAAATTAAATAAATACTTTCCAGCAGAAGAAATGAAATCCAAAGAGCATATGGACACACTATTAAGCGAAAAAGGAAATATTTACCGTAAAGATGAAGGACCAAACCATGTAATGATGTATGCAGAATTTAGCGATTTTGTTTTTATTGATTATATCTGGGTATCGTCGAAAACAAGAGGTCAAGGAATTGGGCATACATTAATTGAAAAAATGAAAAAGAAAAATAAGCCCATTCTATTAGAGGTAGAACCAATTGATTACGATGATTCTGATACGGAAAAAAGATTACGTTTTTACAATCGTGAGGGATTTATTCATGCTCAATCAATTGGCTTTAAAGCCAGGTCTTTAGTGACGGGCGAACCGTTCGCTTTAGAAATTTTATATTGGTCACCAAATAAAAACGAAACAGAAAAAGATATTTTTAAACAAGTTCAAATGATGTATGAAACCATTCATTCCTATAAAGCAAAAGAAATTTACGGTAAGCCTGAACAAAAGGTGGAGGAAGTGCTAACATTTGATGAACAGCGTAGTGTTGATCTAATGGAGGAGAAAGAGAGTTAATTGAAAATATTCATGTTCTCTTAAAAAAATCGGTTAAATGCCGATTTTTTTGATGCTACGATGTACCAGCATTTATTGGAGACAGGCTTCACCCAGTCTATGTTTGAAAATGTTGAATTTTGTAGTACAATTGGTTTATACGCCTCTATTTTTTAACAAAAGATGCGAAAACTATTATTAAAAAGGGAGGTGAAAGAAAAATGTCCGAAAAAATATTAAATCAAATCCTTGTGGAAATAAAAGAGATAAAAACTGACATCTCGACTCTCAAAACTGATGTTTCAAACCTCAAAGAAGATGTCTCCACACTAAAAGTTGAACAACAAAAAACAACCACACACATGGCTAAAATGGACGAACGTCTATCTAATCTTGAATCAAAACAAAATTCTATCCACAAGCAAACAGGAAAATTATTAGAATACCACTCAGAAACCATATCCCATTTTGAAACACTTGCCACTAAAGAAGATCTGGAATATTTTGATAAAAAAATATCAGAACATGAAAGAGAAATTTTTAAAATCAAAAATGCGTAATAGGACGAAACATCAAGGACAGGGAATGGGTATTAATGCCTGTGCACTGTCCTTACCCGGCTTTCTCTTTTATTCTTTTTTAGGGAGATGTTTTTATGCTTAATCTAGGAAAAGAACCAAGATCAGTTCATTACGAAATATATTCAAAATACACACCTGCAGAAAATAAGTTAGAAGTGATAGACGGCGTTTTTCTTCCATTCAACAATGAGAGGGAAAAAATGCTGCTACTATGTTTATACAATATGGGCTTACAGAAATTTGTTGAGATCCTACCAAATGAAACGAAAGAGGAACTTATTAATTTACTAAAAAATGAATAGGGAGTGATTTTCGTGAAAGTTAGAGATGGGGTTTGGGCTAGTATTCTGGGTTCCATTCGTAATCAAATAAATAAATCATCCTTTGAAACATGGTTTAAAGATACAATGGCATTTCGTGAGGGGAATAAATGGATCATTACAACGAATAATGATTTTGCACGACTTTGGCTTGAGGAAAATTATCGATCAATCATTGAAGAAACGATAGAAAACATTACAAATGAAAAGCCTGAACTAACTTTTATAAAGAATGAAAAATCCGAACCTTCTTTTAAAAATACTAAGAATAAGATTTTGGACATTTGGCTGCAAATTACCCCCTTGGATATGGTGGAAAAAAAGGAACTTTACCGTTTACTGAAAAACCATTTATTTGAGGAAAGCACCTTAGTAGACGACATTGACTTTATAACGCATTTAAATCCCTCTTTCACCTTTGAAAATTTCACAATAGATTCAGGCAATCAACTCACAGTTGCAGTAGCTGAAGCTGTAACAAGTGCTCCGGGAAAAGCGTATAATCCATTGTTTATCTACGGTCCAACGGGATCAGGAAAAACACATTTATTGCATGCAATCGGCAATAAAGTATTAGAATATAAGGAAAATGCAAAGGTTATTTATTTCACTTCTTCTCAATTTACGAATGCTTTTATTAATAGTATTGCTAAAAATAAGCAGATCGAATTTAGGAATCAATTTTATCAAGTGGATGTATTGATTTTGGATGATGTCGATCTATTAGCGGGAAAAGAGCAGTCACAGGAAGAATTCTTCCATATTTTTAATATACTTTACGAACAATCAAAACAGATTGTTATTTCTTCTACACGATCCCCAAAAGAAATCCTTGCCATATCAGAGCGCTTGAAAAGCAGGTTTGAATGGGGATTCGTTACAAGTATGGATAAAGTGAAATCGCAACAAGAAGAAAGAACAAGTGATGTTGAGCCAGGCTCATCGGATATATTCAAGCGAATTGAACAATTGGAATTAGAAGTAAAAAAATTAAACAGTCTTATTGAATAGTCAATCGATACAATTTAATGGTTGGGATGAGGGGAGTGTTTGCTGATCATTTTGGCAGATGTTTTTTTTAGTGAAAAATTCAGGGAGTTATTGACATCTTTATGATATCTAATGGTTATTTTGAGTCAAATAATAAATTTGGATTAAAGAGTATGACAATCAAAAACAGCCAAGAGAATCAGCGATTATGCGGGTTCAAGGCTGTTTTTAGTCGTTTCAACTCTATAGATAGAGCGAATTAAAAAGAAAGAACCTTGTTGATACAGAATGAATCCTCTAATATAAAAACTAATTTGTTCTATTTACCCCAATGCCACATCCAAAATCATCATTAAAACAAAACCAACCATTAAACTCATTGAAGCCAAATCTTTATTTCCCTTTTCTTGTGAGTTTGGAATCACCTCTTCGGCTACAACAAAGATCATAGCCCCGGCCGCAAAACTCAACGCGTAAGGCAATATAGGTTCAATAAATGCAACAGCAAATGCACCGATCACCGCTGCAATCGGTTCGACCATACCTGAAAATTGCCCGTAGAGAAAGCTTTTCCTGCGAGACATTCCCTCTCCTCTTAAAGGCATGGAAACTGCAACGCCTTCTGGAAAATTCTGAATACCAATTCCAAGTGCTAACGTCAAAGCACCTGCCAAGGATGCCTCCGTCCCCCCGTTTGCAAGGGCTCCAAAAGCAATCCCAACTGCTAAGCCTTCAGGGATATTATGTAGGGTGATGGCGAGCACTAACAATGTACTTCTTTTTCTTTGTTTTGGATAATAACCTTCCGCTTGCCCAATGGGGGTATTTGGGTGAAGATGAGGCAAAATTTTATCAATTCCCCATAGAAAAATTCCACCCAATAAAAATCCCGATGCTGCTGGAAACCAACTCCCCATCGCATGGTCATCCGACATTTCGATGGCTGGGGCGAGTAAAGACCAATAACTTGCTGCAATCATTACACCCCCAGCAAACCCTAACATACTATCCAAAAGGCGTTGGTTTAAAGTTTTTGTGGCAAAAACGACACTAGCCCCAAGAGCGGTCATTGCCCATGTAAATAAAGTAGCGATTAACGCTTGTGTAATGGGATCAAAATTTTGAAAAAACTCTACCATAAAAGAACTCCTCTGAAAATAATGGTAAAAATAAATTGTAATGAATGAAACAGTTGTCTTATCAATAAACTCCGCAGACTAAAGCTTTACGCTATGGCGGCGAACAGAAACGAACTACACTTACATACCTATGATAAAAATTCCTTCTTCGTTATAATGACAAAAATTTCACAAGTCAATGCCAGGTAAAGGAGATGTCTATAATGGATAAAACAAGTTTATCACACCCAAAATGTAATTGCATGTATCATATTGTGTTTCTTCCTAGCCTGCGTCTCCATTTGAAAATGACTACTTTTTCAAATACACTAAAATAAATGTTGTTGAAGGGTGGAAGGGGAATCACGTGATTTGGAATAGTAATCATAAGCAAGATAGACGAATCTTAGAAGTCATTCAAGATGTTGAGGATGAATTGGAGATTTTGGAGGCTTGGAAATCCCGTATAACGCAAATAGTAAAATTCCCTTTTATGGCGGAAATAGTGGAATTCCAAGAATTTAGGAGCATTGTGCAACAAGGAGATCGGTTAAAGGTTCATTCTGTAGATAGCATTGATGAAAAGTATGGAATTATTGTCCATACAAGGCTTGGAAGGGAGAAAATTTACTTTCCATTATGTGATTTAGAAGCAATCGACTTAAACGATGAGGGAAGACAAGTGATAGATGATTATGCAGTTTGGTTTGCTAATAGATAGAATCCTGATCGCATTTGACCTAATAGCTATTTGAAAAACTACCTAAGGGGGAAATAACTTGAAAGTCAGTGAACTACGAGAAAAAATAAAAGCTCGAAACAAGGAAGAATTGCAATCATTGATCGTTGAAATGTACAAGCAGATTCCAAAGAGGGTTCGAGAAAGTAAGGAAATAGATTCCTTGATTGATAACCCCGATTCGTTTAAACAAAACAAAAAAAGAACGAAGCACAGCACGCAACATATTGATTTTAGTGAAGTGAAAAATGAGGTGGAACGATTTCTCCAACATGCATATGCTCAATATTATTTCGCTCCGAATCGGTTAATACCTAAAAAAGAACGTTCCAACTGGCGTTTTACAGCAAAAAGATTAGTTGAACAAGTAACAAATTTGGCCAATCAACCGGAATATGCAAAGGATTGCGCGACACTTTTAGAAAAGTTGTATGTCCTATTTTGTTATGCCTCGGGACATTATGTATTTGCGAGCCAGGAGCCATTCCATACGATCAATATTCCTCAAGAGGACTTTTTAAAAAGAGTGGTTTTATTGAAAAGGGAAGTCGAAGAGCCGGAAAGATGGATACGCGACTCACTGTTGCTGATCGTTGATAATGATGTTGATTACAGTACTTTATATGAATCCCTACTCCAGACATTGTTAGAGGTGTTGAATAATGCCCCGCTTAAAGAAAGGGCGGTTCGAATCTGTGCTGACTTGCTGGAGGAAATGCCGAGTAAAGGGAAGTTATCCTATAAAGAGGAAGAAAAAAGGAATCATCTCGTAACGATGATATTTATGCTACAAAGCAGGCTTGGAGAATACCAGGAGGCGGTTACCTATTATAAAAAGCATTATGTAGACTCTGATGAGGTAAAGCTAGACATTTTGTTGGAATTAATCATGAACTTTCAACGTACTCAGGACTGGATCCATGAGTTTGACGTGGCAGTCGAAAAAGGGATCAAACCAAGAACCAGTTTACAGGAGATGTATAAACATATAAAAAATACGAATAGTTTTCCGGAATATATGATGAGTTATTAAAGAATATGAAGAATTTCGTGTGATATTTCCATCAGTAGCCCATACTATATATGGGTGATGATGATGCCATGTCAATCAAATGATGAATTATTCGAGTTAGTAAAGGAAGCCAAAAAATATACGAATGACGGCAGGGTGGCGGATTATATTCCTGCTCTCGGGAGAGCCAATCCGCATGATTTGTCGATCGCGATTCAATACCCGGATGGGCAATGCCTTTCTGCCGGTGATATTGAACGGAAAATATCCCTTCAAAGTATATCAAAAGTTATTAGCTTGGCACTAGTTTTAATGGACAGAGGGCCAGATTATGTGTTTGAACGTGTTGGAATGGAACCGACGGGGGATCCATTCAATTCTATTGCCAAATTAGAAACGTTGACCCCCGCGAAACCATTGAATCCAATGATTAATGCCGGGGCCCTTGTTGTTACGAGTATGATCAAAGGAAGCAGTATGGAGGAGCGATTGGGCAGGCTTTTATTGTTAATAAGGGAAATGACTAATAATTCGGCGCTCCAATATTGCGAGGAAGTAGCAAAATCTGAATTTGACACCGCCTTTTTAAATAGGGCGCTTTGTTATTTTTTAAAACAACATCAGATGATTCAGGAAGATGTCGATGTGTTAATGGATTTATATACGAAACAATGTGCGATCGAAATGAACTGCTTAGAATTAGCGCGCATTGGCATGATTTTTGCGATGGATGGGGTAGATCCCGATAGCCGTAAGCAAATTATTCCTACAGACATCGCGCGCATCTGTAAAACGTTTATGGTGACTTGCGGGATGTATAATGCCTCTGGCGAATTTGCAATAAAAATTGGTATACCAGCAAAAAGCGGTGTTTCAGGTGGCATCATGGGTGCAGTTCCAGGGAAATTTGGCATCGGAATTTTTGGTCCTGCTTTAGATGAAAAAGGAAACAGTATAGCGGGAATCAAATTATTAGAGCTGCTTTCGAAACAGTATGAATTGAGTATGTTTTAATTATAAAACCAAAGATACCTTTTACATTTTTAATAGGCGAAACTTAACAAAAGGAGTTTGTTAGGAAAATGGAGGAAAAGATTAAAGAGCTTACTTTGTTATTGCTATATTTAACATCATGGAAAGAGGATGAACTGCCTCAGGAAATGCGAAGAAGCTGGAAGGGCTATCCATTTGATATTTTAAATGAACTTACTGATGAGGATTTTATTAGGAGAAGTATTCGCGCTAAATCTGTTTATTTAACAAAAGACGGTATTAAAGAGGCTGAAAAATTAATGAAAAAGTACTTTGGTGAAAATAGGAATAATTGAGTACAGGGGGCAATGATCACCGACATGAAAAAAAAGAAGAAGAAAAAAGGCGAGTTAATGGGAATGCCCAAAAAAGAACGCCTAATAAAAGCGAAGGAATGGATTGAAAAGGTTGATGAGGATCATATCGTAAAAGCCTATTCAAAAAGTTCCGGCCTAAACCCGAAAAATGCTATGAATGAACTTAAACGATTAGGTGTAAAGATTACCCCTGAAGATAAACAAGAAGTACAACAATGGGTTGAAAAAAGAAAACGTCATAATGAACGAAGAAAGGAAAGAAGAAGGAGACGAAAAGAAAATGAAGAAAACAAGAGATTAATGATGGAATATGATTCAGATGAAACATTTGCATTTATTGCAGGATATACAAGCGGTGGCGCGCCATTTGGGATTACTCATGAGGAGATGGAGGAAATAGAAAGAAGGGAAGGCTTAGAGAGGGATGAAAAGGGGGCAATTCATTCAAGGGAATAGGGCCCCATAATTGTAATTAAAATAGGATTGCTCTCTATAAAGGATAAACGAAAATCTTTTCTTTAAATTTTTACTTTTCAGGTTTATACTGTATGTATACTTTTTTACTTTAGTATGCTAATAAGGTAGTAAATAAACGCATGATTTTCGTTTTATGAAGGGGAGAGCACCTGTGAAAAATATAGCGATTTTAGGCAGTAGTGGGGGAAACTTATACAATTTAGGTGGGAAGGATCCAGAGAAGCTTCTATCGGAAATATTCATTCAGTGTGATTCGGCTGGCATCAATATAAGTGCAGTCCAATTTATTGGGGCCGAAGTTTCGATGGATACGGCGAAAAAGCACTCCAAAGCTGCCCTATATATTCTTCAAGAAACAAAGCCAACGAGAATTTTTGAGGGAATTTTGACAGAGGTAAACGACAAGGCGGCTTCCATTGATACTAAGATTGCCGAAGACATTCGAAATGGAAAAATTGATGGTTTGATCACCATGAGTATCGATCCTGAAGGGAGCAATAAGGAGGCGATTTTAGCGGCTGCTGAAAAAGGAATCCCAATTGTTGGGACAGGTGGTACGTCGATGGCCATTACGGCTTCAAAAGGGGCTAATGTGATCTCAACATCCGGTACTACGGGGACGACAAGTCGCACAAGGGCTGTATCTTTTGTTTCATCATTAAGCAAATTCTGGGGGAGCAAATACCAACCAATAATCGGGGGAACAGCAGAAACAAAATCGGGAAATCCATTCAAAAGAATCAATATTAGAGGAATTATGATGTCCTCCTTGCCAGCCTTCATCGCACTAGCACTGATTCTGGCATTGAGTAAAATTCCTGGATTATCAGGCTTGGGTGAAATTTTTGATCTATTATTGCAAGCCTTGCCTGTTGTGATCGCAGCCATTGCCGCAAAGCAAGTCTCTGATTTGGATGAGGTCTCAATCGTCGCCGGTATCATTGCTGGGGTATTATCAATTAATGGTGGCATTATTGGTGGAATGATTGGGGGAATTGGGGCAGGGTTACTCGTGCAATTTTTATTTCTCAAATGTGTGCAATGGCGCTTTCCGATGACAACCGTTAATATTGTTGCAGGAGGATTCTCAGGAATTCTCTCAGGTTTACTAGTATTCTATCTCATAGGACCTTTAGCCTTAATGCTGGGAGATTATATAAAACTTGTGATTGAACAGGCCGTCACATTCAGTCCTCTTCTTGCTGGCGCGGTCGCGGGATTATTAATTTGGCCCGCAATTCTCGGCGGAATCTATCATGCAGCAATCTTACCAATTGTCCTACTTGAAATGGAGAAAAGCGGAAACAGTTTTTTGGGTGCCGTCGATATGGTTTCACTAGTGATTGTGGCAGCAGGCATTAACCTTGCAAACATCATTGCTCCACGCGATAAGGGGGAAGCAGCCATTGCCACTCCAGGTTTTATGATCAATCTAGGTTTTGGCACCTTTGTAGAATCGGCTTATCCCTTTATGTTTTCCAATAAGCTTGTTTTTGGTGGGGCACTTTTATCCGCGGGAATTGGCGGAGCATTAGTTGGCGTCTTTAACGTAAAAGGAACAGCTTATTTACCTTCCTTTGTCGCACCATTTGCATCTGATAATGTGGTAGGTTTTATGATTTCTATGTTAGTAGCTTTTACCTGTTCTTTTCTTATTACAATATTTGCGAATAAGGTGGTGAAGAGAAGGAAGCAGGAGATTGTTGACAAGAGTGGAATTGTTGAGGTGGAGCGGTAGTATATTGAGGCTTGAACTTGACTGTTTTTGGTGAAAATTAAATATGCAGCTGATGTTAACCAAAAATGTCAAGATAATAATAAGTTGATGTATAATAAAGAAAGGATAGTAAAAGGTGAAAAACTTAATTAAGTGAAAACATTATATTTTGATAGATCAGGTGCGAACCATAAGCACACATGAATATCTTGGGAGATTCGCACCAGATTTTCTCGATTTTTTGTTCCTTTTTTCACTTTTGTAATCAAGTTTTCCCTAAAACTTATAAGATAGAGCGCTTTTTGGGCGGAAAAGTCATTTTAAATGCATTATTTTGCCTGAAATCGCAGTCGCACTCCTCGTGAGTGCGTGGATTGAATTTTTTCTCCAGTCTTCCACTGTAGATTCGAATATTGTCGCACCTTTTATAGGTGCGTGGATTGAAATAATCAAGCGTTGTTGATTAGGAGTTAAATCCCCAGGTCGCACCTTATTCAGTGCGTAGATTGAAATATAAAAAGATGTAAAAAAGTAAGCATCAAATGGATGAACAGAGGATGAAACGGCTAAAGGTGCCACGTCAACCGCCATGCCTTTGTGACCTGCATCCCTTCGGTAACTATATCTTAAAAGGAGTGAAGAAAGATCGTACCATTTTTATGCTGCTATGATGATCGGAATTAATCAATCAAATCAACCTTTAATAGTTGTAAATCAATATATAACTGGCAATTTTCCTGGAAGTTGTCAAATGTGATCGAGGTTAGTTCTGTTATTTGGTTTAGGCGGTATTTTAATGTATTAGGATGAATGAAAAGCTTTTCCGCTGTTGGTTTTAAGCGACAGTTTTGTGATAAGAAAACTTCCAATGTTTGAAGCAGGCGGGTTTGACTTTCTTTATCTTTTTGTTTTAGTTTCAATAGATTCTCATTTACATCGTTCCATTTTTTGTGATATTGGGAAATACTTTCAAGATAACGAAAAATACCCAGTCTCCCATATTCGTAAGTTGGGAGGGTGGTTGGGCCGATGAATTTGGCAATCTTGATGACTTCAAGAGCTTCTTGATAGCTTTTTTTGAGCAGAAGAATGCTAGAATATTCGTTACTGATCCCATAGAAAACAGATCGATTGCTGAATTGACTGAATACGGCAGCTGTTAACTCTCTAGCGCAATCTATTAAATTTTTAGATGAAGGATGTTTATAACCAAGGATGACGGTAATTTTTAATTGATCGATAAAAACCTCCACCTGAAATGGAAGGGAGTTGGCAAAGAGTTCTACCTTTTCCAATAGTTTATCAGACTCGTCCTTTCTAGCTGAATTAACTGTAAAAACAACGGTGGTAAATACATCTGGTAAGGAAATATTTAGATTAGCCGCTTCCCATTTGAGTTGAGCCTCTGTTTGAAACATGTCGTCCATTACCCTTTTATAAAAGGAGCTTTTTTCTTGTTCTTTTTTCCATTTAAGTTTCTTTTGTTGATAAAGAAGCTGACCTACATGAAAAGAGACCGCTTGCAAAAAATCAATCTCCGTATCTTTTAACTGCCGGTCTGTCTCCTGTATCCATATATAACCTAATATTTGATCATTATATTTAGCGCTTACAACGATCCGTTGATTTAGGCCAATTTCTCTTAATGGCTCTACTCGAAAAGGTTCAGGATTTGTTTTTAGTTTATCAACAATCCCTTTTTCCATAAACTTTTCCAAAATGGAAAGAGGCCAATGTTTAGTAAAAATCGTTTGCCTATTGACTTCGTCGAAATGATCAATATAAAAAGAACTGTAAGCCAATAAAGAAAACTGGTCATCTTCCATCACAATCGGCATTTTTAAATGTGCACTCATGATATCGGTTATTTCGTTCAAGTTTGTAAGCGATTGAACTTTTTCTAACAGTCGATCCATCGGATTCCCCCCCCCGTTCCTATTGTAAACAATATATGAAGGATCACAGTTGGAAGCAAAACAAATGCGGTTCATGAAAAGTGTATCATACTTTTCATGAACCGCATTATTTATGTGTTTCAATTTAAAGCTTTTTCTGTTCCTGGTTCTGTAAATCTTATGATTCGGATAAAAGTTCATCACAGCATTTCTGATGTCGTTTTGGCTTGCATATGCAAAAGCAAGTAATCCGGTCCACCAGCTTTCGAGTCTGTTCCGGACATATTGAAGCCTCCGAACGGCTGATAGCCGACAATGGCTCCTGTACAGCCGCGGTTAAAATAAAGATTTCCAACATGAAAATCTTCACGGGCTTGCTCTAAATGCATCCGGTTGTTTGTGATCACGGATCCCGTTAATCCATATTCCGTGTTATTCGCAATTTCAAGGGCGGTTTGGAAATCCTTTGCCTTCGCAAAGGCGACAACAGGTCCAAAAATTTCTTCCTGCATAATCCGCGCATTAGGATCAAGCCCGGCAAAAATAGTTGGTTGGATAAAAAATCCTTCCGTGTCGTCTCCTTCTCCACCAACCATTAATTGCCCTTCTGTTTTGCCAATTTCAATATATGCCATAATTTTATCGTAAGCCTGTTGATCATTGACAGGCCCCATAAAATTATTTGGTTCCACAGGATCTCCAATCGTTAACTTTTTGGTCAATTCAACAGCCCGATTCAACACCTGATCATACACATCTTCAACGACGATTGCTCGGGAACAAGCGGAGCATTTTTGCCCTGAAAATCCAAAGGCTGAGCGAACAATGGATTGAGCCGCAAGCTCTAAATCTGCTTCTTTATCCACGACAATGGTATCTTTCCCACCCATTTCTGCAATGACACGTTTTAACCAGATCTGTCCCTTATTCACAATAGCTGCACGTTCATAAATGCGTGTGCCCACTTCTCTAGAACCTGTAAAACTAATAAAACGTGTTTTCGGATGATCGACAAGAATATCACCAATCTCGGCCCCGCTTCCAGGAATATAATTGAGCACACCCTTTGGTAAACCTGCTTCTTCCATCACTTCAACAAATTTAGCCGCGACAACGGGAGTAGTAGAGGCTGGTTTCAATAGGACAGTATTTCCTGACACGAGGGCGGCCACTGTTGTTCCTGCCATAATGGCAAATGCAAAATTCCACGGAGAAATGACAATACCAACACCAAGTGGGATATAGGTGTAGCGATTATATTCTCCTGGGCGGCTTTCAACCTTCTTGCCATTTTTATGCTCCAGCATTTGCCGGCCATAATATTCCATGAAGTCGATTCCTTCAACGGTATCCGCATCCGCCTCATTCCAAGGTTTTCCTGCTTCTTTCACAAGCAGTGCGGAAAATTCATGCTTACGGCGTCTAATAATAGCCGCTGCCTTGAATAGGACATCTGCACGAACTTCTGGTTTGACCCTTTTCCACGATTCAAAAGCTTGCAAAGCACTATCCATCGCTCGTTCTGCCAGTTCCTGATTCGCTTTCGATACTCGTCCAACCACTTCTTTTTTATTGGCTGGATTAATCGAAACGATTTTTTCAGTTGTTGTGACTTTTTCTCCGCCAATGACTAATGGATATTCCTTACCAAGGTATTGTTCTACCACTTTTAGTCCAGCTTGAAACGCTTGCTTATTTTCCTCTTTAGAAAAATCTGTAAATGGTTCATGTTTATACGTTATCATACAATCCATCCCTTTTATTTTTTTGTTAAGCCCTTAAAGGCGAAAGCAATATTAGCCGGCCTTTCCGCTAATCTCCGCATAAAATATCCATACCAGTCGCGTCCGTACGGGACATAAACTCTCATTTTATATCCTTGTTTCACAAGCTCCAATTGCGTTTTGCTCCGCATTCCATATAACATTTGGAATTCAAATTGATCGTTTGGGATCTTTAATTTTGCAGCAAGCTCCTTCGTGAATTGAATGATGTTGTCATCATGAGAAGCGATCGCTATATATAACCCGTATTGAAAGCTTTGTTCAATTAATTTTTTATAATGGGCGTCGACATCTTTTTTATCGGGATAGGCGACATCGGCAGGTTCCTTATAGGCCCCTTTGACTAGGCGTAAAAAAGGCTGGTAGGAACTTAAGGTTTGTAAGTCTTGTTCTGTCCGATATAAATAAGCCTGCAATACAGTGCTCACACAGTTGTATTTTTCTTTAAATTGTTTAAATAAATCAATCGTTGCTTGGCAACGGGGAGAATCCTCCATGTCAATCGTGACTATAATTCCATATTCTTCGGCAGTATCCAAAATTCGCGTCATATTGTGAATGACAAGTTCATGATCAATGTCAAGGCCTAAGGAAGTCATTTTGACAGACATATGGGAGTCAAGCTTTTCTTGGTGGATCATTTTTATCGTCTGTATGCATTCTTCCGCTCTTTCATTGGCCACTTCTTCAGAATCGACAAATTCCCCCAAGTAATCGACCGTTGTAGCTAAGCCTTGATGATTTAGTGCGCGTATGATGGGAATGGAACTTGCAAAATCTGTGCCACTAATAATTTTCCCCGCAGCAAAATTCCCACCTCTTTTTTGGGCAAGAGTATTCAATAATTTATTTTTGGATAAAAACATGAAAAAGTTTTTAGTTACCGCTTCCATATGTTTTCACCCCCTCTATAAGTCATCGTAAGTTTATTGTACAAAATTCCCATTTTTTTGACATCGTTGCTCAGAAACAATAATTTAGCGCTTTCATTGTGGATGGCAGACAACGGCAAAGGACCTGACTGTCTAGTGGGGGCCTGAAGATGGTATATTTATAGAAGAAAGAAATGGGGGATGGGAATATGTTTGTAAAAGAGGCGGGGAAGCGAACTGGACCATTGCTCGTTTTTTTGCACGGCGGCGGTGTGAGTGGATGGATGTGGAATCAACAATTAGAATATTTTAACCATTACCATATACTTATACCTGATTTACCGGGGCATGGACAAAGCAGAGAAGAGAATGTTTTTTCGATTCGGGATACCGCAGAAGAATTGATTAAATGGATAAAACCGGAAAATTCCGACAAAAAGGTGGTTGTCGTTGGTTTTTCACTAGGGGCGCAAATTGTGGTGGAAATGTTGCATCAAGAGCCTGATCTGGTTGATTATGCTATGGTTAACAGTGCATTAGTCAGACCAAATCCAATCCTGCATAGCCTCATTAGTCCAATGATTAAATCGACTTCTTTCTTAATTAAAAATCGGACCTTTGCAAGACTTCAGTCCAAAGAGCTTTACATAAATGAGGGGAATTTTGAGACTTACTTTCAAGAGAGCAAGAAAATGAGAACGGAAACGTTGATTCAGGTGTTACAAGAAAATATGACTTATACGCTTCCTGGGAATTTCTCACAAGCAAAGGCGGAGATTTTGGTGACTGTTGGAGAAAAAGAAAAGGGAATCATGCGAAAATCCGCCGAGGATCTTGTGCAGGCTCATCCTGCTAGTAATGGGATTATTTTCCCACAAGTAGGGCACGGCATCCCCCTTGCGAATCCCGATTTATTTAATCGAACATTGGATGCCTGGGTGAATAAGCAGCCACTCCCGGAAGAATTAAGGCTATTATGACATGAACTGCATCTCAGAAAGGCTACAGTGATGAGCGTTGGCCGTCCCCGAATTAGAGAAAATATCAAAAAAGGGGTACGGCGACCGTCGTGGCCGTCCCCGAATCGGAGGAAAAGTCAAAAAAGGGGTACGGCGAACGTCATGGCCGTCCCCGAATCGGAGGAAAAGTCAAAAAAGGGGTACGGCGAACGTCATGGCCGTCCCCGAATCGGAGGAAAAGTCAAAAAAGGGGTACGGCGACCGTCGTGGCCGTCCCCGAATTGGAGGAAAAGCCAAAAAAGGGGTACGGCGACCGTCGTGGCCGTCCCCGAATTAGAGAAAACATCAAAAAAGGGGTACAGCGACCGTCGTGGCCGTCCCCGAATTGGAGAAAAAGTCAAAAAAGGGGTACGGCGACCGTCGTGGTCGTCCCCGAATCAGAGAAAACATCAAAAAAGGGGAATGGCGACCGTGTTGGCTTTACCCATTTCTAAATCATGGCAGCTGTTATAAGTTTAAATACCCTTTTCATCGCAATATTCCGCTACAATCTCTTCAATTTGATCAAGTTCCGGATATTTCCTGGAAAAAGTAAATTTGATTTCTTCCACAAATTCTCCATCTTTATAAACATGAACGGCACCATTTTGGGCAATTACACTGTGTTCAGGTTCAAAAACATATCCATCTCGTTCAATTGCTCCCATAAAATACACTCCTTTAAAGCCATCTATCGATTATTATCTCCCATTTTGTTTTATTGAAACGACATTGTTTTGGATTAAAAATATTGCTGATTCCGTCCTTTGCCAAGTGGCGCATTTTTCTGGCCTTCCCCTCCTTTAAAGTGCATGTATTTCCGTCGGATTACCAATGCTTCTTCATTTGCACAGAGAGATGGTTGCTTAATTAAAAATGGGGAACCTTTATAAGATACGGACCACTACTACAAAAAATCATGAAGCTTCTGATTTATACAAAACGATCAGTAAAACCAACATCGTGATATCTAGCCGTGCTTCAAAGAGGAATGCCATAAAGTCTGTTGAAAGAAGAGGAATTTTCGTAATGGCAAGCGCAGCGATCATGACCGCTATTAACGGAATAGTAGCAAGCTTTGTTGCCATGTTGAATAAGAGACAAGCACCTGCAATGATTTCAATAATCGCAACAACATAGAGCATGATTTCGGGAAAAGGTAAACCTAGTTGAACAAAATAGCTTCCGAGTTCAGAGCTTGTTATTTTCATCAAACCTGAAATGATAAAAACATAGGCCACTACATAACGAAGGGATTTAAAAGGAAAACGGATCATTTTGGCTCCCCCTTTACATATTTCTTTCGTGTATCTCCATTATATGCAGCTGTTTGGACAAACAGGACTCAGGATCCAACGTGAAAATGGATCTGTATGGAAATCCCCATTTATGAACTCGAATTTAGATGAAATAGGCTTTATTGTAAAAATCTCCCCTTTTCATGCGTAATTTCCCTGATATTGTAAATAATACTATTTAACATTCACTGAAAGGAGTATGAGAATGAGCGATCAACAAGATAAAAAGGGCATGACAAGAAGAGAGTTTATTCGGAAAGGAGGATATGTCGCAGGAGGTGTTGTGGGTGGTGGAGTTTTAGGTGGTCTCATTACCCAACAAACTCTGAAAACCAATCAAAAAGGACAAACCTCACCACAGCAAGATTCAGGTAAAGGTCCAGAAGTCAGTTATCAGCGAGCCATGATGTTTTTTTCCAATCCCGAGGAATTTACCGTTCTTTCCCAAGCAGCAGAGCGAATTTTTCCAGCCGATGATCTTGGACCAGGAGCGATTGATCTGGATGTTCCTTATTATATTGACCATCAGTTAGCAGGGACATGGGGAAATAATGCACGTGATTATATGATGGGGCCTTTTTATCCTGGGCTAGAAACGCAGGGATTCCAATCCCATTTACGAAGAAATGAAATTTTTAGCCAAGGGATTTCAAAAATCCAATCCCATAGTCAAGAAAAATACAAGAAAAAATTCACAGAATTAAGTGAAGAAGAACAAGACAAGGTTTTAATTGATTTTGAAAAAGGCAAGGTCAAAATGGACGGAGTGACCTCAGATGATTTCTTTACCTTATTACGAATGGTTGTTCTAGAAGGTGTATATGCGGATCCTCTTTATGGTGGGAACCGGGATATGGCAGCTTGGAAAATGAAAGGCTTCCCGGGTAACCAAATGAGTTATCTAGATAAAATCGAAGCGACTGATTTTTTAGAAATAGAGCCAGTTAGTTTAACAGCACATATGCCGGCGCAAAAGAAAAAGTCTAATGGCTAAGAAAGGATGATGGATATGGCAAAAACTTTACCAAAAACAGATGTCGTAACCGTTGGAGTTGGTTGGACGGGAGGAATTATCGCAGCGGAATGTGCAAAAGAGGGCCTCAAGGTAGTTGGACTAGAAAGAGGTGGCGATAAGCGGAATTCAGAAGATTTTTCCATGGTGCATGACGAATTACGTTATGCTATTCGCTACGACCTTATGCAAGATGTGTCAAAGGAAACCATCACTTTCCGAAATAAAGGAAATCAACGAGCGTTACCTATGCGCCAGTTAGGCTCGTTTCTCCTGGGCGAAGGCGTTGGGGGATCGGGTATTCACTGGAATGGGCATACTTTTCGTTTTCTGCCTTATGATTTTGAAATCAAAAGTAAGACAATCGAAAAATATGGTAAAAACAAAATAAAAAAAGATTATCTCATTCAAGATTGGGGGATCACATACGACGAATTAGAACCCTATTTTGATAAATTTGAAAAAACTTGCGGTATCTCCGGCGAACCCAATCCTTTAGGTGGGAAGCGAAGTGCAGATTATCCGACTCCACCCATGAAAAAAACAGTTATAACGAAAAAATTTAGAGATGCTGCAGAAAAACTGAAGCTCCATCCTTATTCTTTGCCTTCTGCCAATTTGTCAACAGACTATACAAATCCAGATGGCGAAAAATTAAACGCTTGTCAATATTGTGCTTTTTGTGAACGATTTGGCTGTGAATATGGGGCAAAATCAAGTCCAAATGTGACCGTTATTCCAACCGCGAAAAAAACGGGTAATTTCGAATTAAGGACACATGCCAATGTAGTGGAAATTATTCATAAAAACGGGAAAGCAACTGGCGTTAGATATATTGATACGCTAAAAGGGGAAGAATATATTCAGCCAGCAGATGTTGTCGTTCTGACTAGTTATGTAATGAATAATTCCAAACTTTTACTCGTTTCTAAACTTGGCCAACCGTACAATCCAGATACAGGAAAAGGGGTTATTGGAAGAAATTACTGTTACCAAATATTGCCAGGGTCAACTGGTTTTTATGAGAAAGAACGCTTTAATTCTTATATGGGGGCAGGAGCCCTTGGTGAAGTGGTGGATGATTTTAATGGAGATAATTTTGATCATAGTGATCTTGATTTTATTCATGGTGGTGCCCTTGTCGTCAGTCAAGCAGGCTATCGACCAATTGGGAATAACCCAGTCCCATCAGGAACTCCATTATGGGGAAAAGAATTCAAACAAAAATCAATTAAGTATTACACAAGAACAATTTCGGCGGGCTATCAAGGAGCATCGATGCCTTATCGTTATAACTACCTAGACCTTGACCCGAATTATAAAGATGCCTATGGCGTGCCTTTGTTAAGAATGACCTATAATTACACTGAACAAGATCGGAATCTCTATAATTATCTTAATAAGCAAAGCCATAAAGTGATGAAGGAAATGGGTGCAGATATTGTTGAGGACTCTGGAGAATTAATGGACTATAATATCGTTCCTTATCAAACCACACATAATGTTGGCGGCGTCATAATGGGGGATGATCCATCGATTTCCGCTGTGAATAATTATTCGCAAATGTGGGACGCTGATAATGTATTTGTTGTAGGAGCTTCTTCATTTCCTCACAACAGTGGATACAACCCAACTGGAACCCTCGGTGCTTTAGCATATCGAGCCTCAGAAGGGATCATTCAATACAGTAAAAAAGGTGGTCAGTTAGCCTAGGAAGGAGTGCAGCTATGTTTTTTCAACAGATAGGTATCCCGGGATTAATTATCATCCTCATCATTACCTTAATTGTATTTGGACCGAAGAAGTTGCCTGAAATTGGCGCAGCCTTTGGCAAAACTTTATCAGAATTTAAAAAGTCAGCGAATGAAATTATGAGCTCAGAAGGAACAGAAAAACAAGAGAATCATCCTTCAACAGAAGTCTTGCAGTCGGCATCTAAGCCGACGAAAGAATAGGGGTTTCTAAAATGGATGAAGAAAGAGCTTTAACAGAGCACTTAGGTGAGCTTCGCAAGGTGATCATTTATTCGCTTCTCTTTTTTGGCGTTTGTTTTGTGATTTTTCTTATCTTTACACAAAAAATGATCCCGATCATTACCAGAGACCAAAAACTGACGATGTTGGGGCCATTAGATGTGATTCGTTTTTATACAGGGATAGCGGGCAGCCTTAGTTTAGGGGTGTCTGCTCCTTTTATTGGCTTGTTGCTTTGGAAATTTATTCGGCCGGCTTTAACTGATTTGGAGAGTAAAAAGGCATTAAGATATATACCTGCCATGCTTTTCAGTTTTTTGAGTGGACTTCTATTTGGCTTTTATGTTGTGTTTCCTTTTTCCTATCAATTTTTGTTGAATCTGGGGACAACCAATTTTCAAATGATGATCACAACCCAAAGTTATTTTTCCTTTTTGATGATGACCACGATTCCGATGGGTTTTTTATTTGAAGTCCCCTTCGTGCTAATGTTTTTAACAGCCGTTGAAATTTTAACACCGGAACAACTAGCAAAATCGCGAAAATACGCTTATATTGTGTTAGCGATCGTATCCGCAATCATTACACCGCCTGATTTCGTATCCCAATTGATCGTATTAATTCCGCTGTTTATCCTGTATGAACTGGGGATTGGCTTATCGAAAGTAGTCTTTCAAAAACAGCAAAAAGAAGCGATGCAAGCGGATCGATTGCCACAAATTTAAAAGTTTATCTAAGGAAGAATCTCTCGTACTTGTACGGGGGATTTTTTCTTGTTGTTAAGGAAACTATAAAATTCTAGCTTGTAGATAATTTCTAATAATGGGTATTGACGTTTGGCTCCAGCGCCCAGCGACTAGCAAACTTTCGGTGCCTTCCTACGATAAGTCAACATCAGCCGCCTTTCAGGCTCACTGTGTTTCCTTTATCTCGTCAGGCCCCTAAAAAGTTTGTACGTCGCTAAACGGGCGCTTGCGCCTTTGTTCTGAGGAATAAAAACATTCGAAGAAAAAAGAGTCAGTGAGCGTTATAACGCACGAAAGGATCAATTTGCTAGTTTTCGTTCTTAAAAAAGAACAAAAGTAAGAATGGACGAGAAAATGAAAGAAAAAGAAAGTTTGTTGTTCTTTATAAAGAAAAAACGGCTGTTTTTAAGGGTTTTCAACTAAGATTATTTCTTATATTCTTTATTAAGAACAAAAGATGCAATATAAAGAACTTTCCCTGGTTGAAGGAGGGATTCCAATTAGGCAAACGCGGTTAAGGAAATACGGCTCTAAAAAAAGAGTATTATCGCTTTCCATTAAAATACTAGCTGTTTGGTATTTGGTGTTGTGGATTTCATCCTCCTTTAATGGAGAAACGAATGCTTATTTTTCAAACCAAACGGGATTAACAGGGGCGATACAGGCAGGCACTTGGGAGACAAAAGAAGATTCGGGATGTCCAGAAGAGGAGCACGGGGAGTGGGATTGCAGTTCTTTAGTGTTTGTGGATGCAACTATGACCAATAAAGTAATAACGGCCACTGTTAAGAATGAAGGCTCTGATATGAAAAAAGAGGGAAAATATGCTGTTTACTACATAGAAAAGGGGAATCCGCAGGAAGGAGAAACCTTAACCGAGAGCTTAACAATTAAACCCCTAAAAGAGGGAGAAGAAGTCACCCTAACATTTACTCCTGAGAAAAACGGAAAATACCTGTTTATAGTCTACCAGCATGAAGATTACCCTGGGGAAAAGGAAATTTGGAGTAAGGAAATAATAGTGGATGTAATTGAAGAACGTGTAAAAGAAGTGACGGAACAGGAAGAAAGCTATGAGACTATGAATGTCGACACGAATGATAAAGCCATTGGCAAGGAAACAGAAGAAAAGTCGGAAGAAGAACTTAACCATGAAAACAAACAGCAAGTATCAGCTGAAGATGTAACAGGCAAAGAAGCAAAACAAGACCCGGTTCCAAAGAAACCAGATCCAGAGAAACCGGATAATCAAGAAGAGATGTCTGAACAACCAAAATCAACAGATAAAAAAGAGCAACAGATCGAAAACAACGCCACAAGACAAGAAGCCGATGTAGAGAAAGCACGTGCTGTAGAAGTTCCACAAGATACACCTATAAAGGAAGAAAAGATGTCTGTTACACCGGAAATAACAAAAGATGAGCAGGTGAATCAAGAATGAGAAAAACATTAAAAGTCTTTAGCAATATCGTAACGGTTGTATTGTTTATCAATCTCATCCTTATCGTATGTTTGGTGATCTCCTCCAAAGCATCTGGGGGAGAACCACAAATATTTGGTTATCAAGTGAAAACTGTTTTATCAGGTTCAATGGAACCGACTTTTATGACAGGCTCCGTGATTGCGGTGAAACCACTTAATCAAGAGGAAAGCAAATCACTTGCAAAAGATGACATCATCACCTTCCAAACAGCGGATGGCATGCTCATTACTCACAGAGTTATGGACGTTGTGAAGAGTGGAGACCAAGTGATGTATGAAACCAAAGGGGATAACAACAATGCTCCTGATCTGGATTTAGTTCTATCTGATAATGTTCGAGGACAATATGCCAATTTTACAGTGCCATATATTGGTTATTTCTTCAACTTCTCGCAATCGAAAGCAGGTAGCGCTATCCTGATGGTTGTTCCAGGACTATTACTCCTAGGCTATGCAGGCTACACGATCTACACAACATTACGGGAAATCGATTCCAAAGTCAAAAAAGCCGACAATGAAAAACCAGCTTAATCAAGGTTGAACTCTTTGCACACGCAAAGATCAATATAAAAAAACTATACATACCCACAGGGTAAGGGGAGGAATTTACAAATGAGTATCAAAAAGAATTTAGGGTTAGGATTAGCATCAGCAGCACTAGGACTGGCTTTAGTTGGTGGGGGAACATTTGCGTATTTTAGTGATACGGAAGTAACTGAAAATACATTTGCGGCGGGGACTTTGGACCTTGCGGTAAATCCTACAACTATTATTGATGTAAATAATTTGAAGCCTGGGGATTGGATGCCACGGACATTTAATTTGGAGAATAATGGATCATTAGACATTTCCCAAGTTTTATTAACTACGGATTATACTATCTCTGGTACCGATGAGGACTTTGGTAAACACATTAAGGTCAACTTTTTAAGAAATGAAGATAAAAGTGGAGTCCTTTTACCAACTAACGTCATTGTAAGTAAAACATTATATGAATTAAAGAGTATGAGTCCAGATGCAGTAAAAAATTTAAGTCATTCTATTTTTGCTGAGAAAAGTGGTTTGAAAGCTGGGACAAAAGATAAATTAGCTGTGCAATTTGAATTCGTTGATAATGGGGAAGACCAAAATAATCTGCAAGGTGCAAGTGTTGAGTTAAAGTGGACATTCGATGCAAAGCAAACAAAGGGAGAAAGAAGATAATTTAACTAAAAAGGCGGGAAGCGGTTCCCGTCTTTTATTAAATCAAGAATGTGAGGGTAGGCCGTGAGGGTGAAGAGTTTACTGGCAAATCCAATGAAGGCTTTTATCATCCTTTTATTATTTTTTCTGTTTGGCGAGGCTAGTCATGCGGCAGCTAAGGAAAATCCGATTAATATTGAAACAACGCCTAATGGATTTCTGTTTCATGCGGATAACTTAAAACCAGGTGATTGGATTCCGCGTAATATTATGATTTCCAATGACGGAGGCCAGGATCTTAGGTATATTGCTAAGATGGGCAAATCGAAATCAACAAAAGGGCTCTTGGAAGAGTTGGAGCTACTTGTACAAAAAGAGGAGAACACCCTTTTCAAGGGGAAATTAAAAGATTTTACAGGTTTTGAACCAAGGGAATTAGCGAATGGGAAATCCGAAACCTTGTTTTTTGAAGTGACGATGCCTAGTCACTTGGGAAATGAGTTTCAAGGTTCTAAGGCGGAGGCGGAAATTATTTTTCTTGCAGAGGGAGACAAAATCGCTACATCTGAAACTGGTGGCAACAATGGTGGCATAACAAATTTAGGAGAGAGTACGATACAACCGAAAATTGTTGCGCAATTACCAAATACAGCGACCAATTATTACAATTTCTTGTTCATCGGTATGGGCCTTCTGTGCGGGGGAATCTTAACTTTATATATTTTACGGAAATTTCGCTATGGATCGTGATAGCGAAATTTTTCGTTTGGGTAAGCTAAAGAAGATCTTTTCCTCTTGATAGCTCGATGGATAAAGGTACTAATTTGATACACGATCGGCGCTAGAAAAAAGGAAAGAAAATAAAGAAACAAACTAAATAGGAAGTTAAATTTATAATCGAAATAACCTATAGTCTTACTGTGTTTTATTTTATCCATCATTTTAAAGCTGATGAGAAGATCAAAGGGAATTTGGGCAAAGGGGAATAGAATTTATTAATCCATTATCACACAATAATTTAGGTTAAATGCAAGCTAAAAATAAACTGCCAATGTTTTATCGATTTTACACACATCTTGACCAAACCAAAAATAATATAGTATGATAGTTTTTGTTTTCAACGTACTCAAGGATAGAAAGGAGCTTAGAGGATTTTTAAATAAAGCGCCAGAACTAATCATGATCGAAATCTAAAGGATTAGTTGACGAGGTGGAGGTTATCGAATTTTCGGCGGATGCCTCCCGGCTGAGACACACAGTCGAATCGTCTTTCTCAAAACACCGAGGTGACTCAGGTGGACAAAGGAAAGATGATGTGCACATAAGACAAACATCAGAGAAAAGGGGGTAAGTATGCCCCCAAGCTGCTTACCTCCTTTTATCGGGAGGAATAATAAATGTGCGGAATTACAGGTTATATTGGACACGAAGATGCTAAAGAAATTTTATTAAAAGGTTTGGAAAAACTTGAATATCGTGGTTACGATTCTGCGGGAATCGCCGTGATGAACGAGACTGGTGTTCAAGTTTTTAAAGAAAAGGGACGAATCGCGAAGTTACGTGAAGTAGTGGATGAAAAAGTCAAAGCCCAAGTGGGAATCGGACATACACGGTGGGCGACACATGGGGTACCAAGCCATGAAAATGCTCATCCTCATCAAAGTACTTCTGGACGATTTACTTTAGTCCATAATGGAGTTATCGAAAATTACACAGAGCTGCAACAGAAATACTTACAAGAAATGATTTTTAAAAGTGATACCGATACAGAAGTAATTGTTCAGCTCGTTGCGATGTTTTCAGAGGAAGGGCTTGAGACAATTGAAGCTTTTCGGAAAACCTTAACTTTATTAAAAGGTTCTTATGCGATTGCCATGCTTGATCAAGAAACACCGGATACCATTTTTGTAGCGAAAAACAAAAGCCCGCTCTTATTAGGTGTCGGGGAAGGCTTCCATGTTGTAGCGAGTGACGCGATGGCGATGCTTCATGTCACCGATTCTTTTATTGAATTAATGGATCAAGAGATTGTCATGGTGAAAAAAAATCAGCGACTTATTCAAACACTTGATGGGACAACAGTGACACGACAGCCTTATCAAGCAGCATTCGATGCAAGTGATATTGAAAAAGGAACCTATCCACACTATATGTTAAAAGAAATCGATGAACAGCCAGCTGTTATGAGAAAAATCATGCAATCGTATCGAAATGAACGCGGTGATTTGGTTATAGATGATGATATTATCGAGGCCCTTCGGAAAGCGGACCGACTATATATCATTGCTTCGGGCACAAGTTATCACGCTGGATTAGTAGGAAAACAACTAATAGAGAAAATGGCGAAGATCCCCGTGGAAGTGCATATTGGTAGTGAATTTGCCTACAATCCACCCCTTCTTTCTGAAAAACCGTTATTCATCTTTATCTCGCAAAGTGGAGAAACAGCCGACAGTCGTGCGGTACTTGTAAAAATGAAAGAGTGGGGTTATCCTTCTTTGACGATCGCGAATGTACCAGGTTCCACATTGTCTCGTGAAGCAGACTATACGTTGCTGCTACATGCGGGACCAGAAATTGCCGTCGCTTCGACAAAAGCATATACAGCTCAGCTTACTGTCTTATCGATAATCTCTTACGTGCTGGCACAAGCGAAACAGATTCATCTTGAGTTCGATTTGATACAGGAACTGGGAATTGTCGCTACAGCGATGGAGACCTTATGTGACGCAAAAGACGAATTCGAAAAAATCACCACGGAATTTTTAGCGACCACAAGAAATTGCTTTTTCATTGGCCGCGGTTTGGATTATTTCGTTTGTCTTGAAGGAGCTTTAAAATTGAAGGAAATCTCCTATATTCAGGCAGAAGGCTTTGCCGGTGGAGAACTTAAACATGGAACCATTGCCTTGATCGAGGAAGGGACACCTGTCATCGCCCTTAACACACAGAAAAACGTCAGCGGTAATATCCGTGGCAATGCAAAAGAAGTAGCTTCTCGTGGCGCCAATGTTTGTTTAATCGCAATGGAGGGACTTCACAACTCCGAGGATCGCTACGTATTGCCAGAAGTACATGAATGGCTAACTCCATTTATATCCGTAATCCCGCTTCAACTGATTGCTTATTATGCCTCTCTTCATAGAGGCTGTGACATCGACAAACCGCGGAATTTGGCGAAGAGCGTGACGGTGGAATAGAAATGTAGTGCTGTTTCATCATAATTGTCTTCAAATAAAAATTCGATTCCTTAGATATAATTAAGGGTTCTTAGATAAAAATAACGTTCCAATTCCGAAGGTTTTCCGGTACTATTCCCGGCAGACCTTCGGTTTTTTTATTTCCAAAATCGGAAAAAATCCTATCCCAATTCGATATCAGTCCAATCTTCATTTCAACCAGTTTCCAATCCATATCCCTTCGTTTGCCCTCTCCAATCCTTGTCCAATAAGGGTTCAGGCTTTATCCAATTCCTTTTCAGTTGTTTTCCACACATAATAGAATCGAGTGTTTCCAGGCGTTTTTTCTGGCTTTTTCGTTTGTCTTTCAGGCGAAAGGTAGATCAGGCACTCATTCGGAATCCTCTCTACTCTGTCTACTACGGAACGTAATTTTTTTATCAAAATCAGTGAAAAATCGTTACAAACCCGAGTGGAAATACGGAAAAAACGGGAACGGAATTATTTTATGGAGGAATTCTGAGTGAACGGGTGAATAGGGCGTGAGGCCTTGTAGGAGAAAGGATTGAGGGGAGTGAGAAGGGGAAGGGGCGTTGGAACGTAATTTAGATGGGGACATAGTAGACGGGTACGGGATATGTATAAAGGTTTAAAAGGGAATTTAGTATAATAAATAGAGAAATGGTATAGGAAGATAAGATAATTTAGGATGTGAATAAGAATGCTTACTCTTGAAGAATACATTTCAAAAAGAAAAAAGAAAGATCGAATTAATGAATTTGATTTTGAGTCGAAAGCTCAAAACATGCAAACGTGTATGAACTATATATTTGAATATTTCAATCAATACCTCGATGAATCAAAAATGGATGAAAAAACAGTATTAAACGAAGAACGACTTGAAAAGTATAAAAATTCCCTTCGGCATTATGAATCTGATATCCAGGAATGGTTAGTTGGAATTTATGATGATTATGACAAGCAATTGAATCGTTCCATTGTTAGTTACCTTAAAAAAGATGATTTATTTAATCTATACAACACTGATCAAGAGTTTCGCAGTGCTTCATATGATTGTTATGCACAACTCATAAAGAAAAATCACTTTCTGAAAGAGCAGACGGAAATGCTTTTCCTTTTCATCAAAGACCATCATCGAATTCAAAGTAATCCAAGAATGGATTTCGAAAATATCTATATATTAGAAGAAGTAGAAGAGTGGATTAAAAAAACGTGGGACAAATATCAAGTAAATTTGCTGACTTTTGCTTCAAACTATGTGTCTCGCTTTTTTGAAAATGAGGAAACTTGGGATGTTAAGCATAGAATCAGAAGCAAGGATAGTTGGCGAAAATATGAGTACGACTATAAACAAAAAAGTAATTTATTCAATATTAATTCGTTACATAGAAAAATTTCCAGCAAACCATTTATCAGAGGTAAAAAACAATTTCTTGAAGTCTTATTAATGTATTGTTGGCTTCATGAAATTGATGGCGATGAAGATTACTGGCAGGAATATATAAATAAGGTCTTTCCTTCAATTCCTTTCTAACAGAAAGTTGATTAAAAGCAAAAAGCGTTATTCCACTTGGAGTAACGCCTTTTTACCGAAAAGACTCTACACTATTTCATTCTTTAATAATTGCCTAATAGACAAACTTGCATCTTCTAAATACTCTTCTGGTGATTTATTACTGTTCTCTTTCCAATCAATTGAAGCTCCGTAAACCATCCAACTTAACATGGTAGAGTTCATTCTTAGCTTTTCAATACTTTCATCCTGATATTTTTTTAATAGTGATTGAAAAATAATCTGTTCAAGCTCCTTTTTTAATATGGCTTCGATATTCACGCTCATATCATGATAACTTCTTTGACAACGGGTTGATAAGCTCATATGGAATGTAGTAATAGATAAGAACAAACTCTTTAGCATTTCCTCGCTGAACTCTTCATTATTCGACAATTCCTTAAGTACATTCTCCAGTAAATCTTCTTTTATCACTTTTTCAAGCAAATCATATTTATCGAGAAAGTGACGATAAAAGGTTGCCCGGTTAATCATGGCTCCTGTTGTAATATCACTAATCGTGATACTATTGAAATCCTTTTTTTCCAAGAGTTCTATAAAGGAATCAATAATAAACTTCCTTGTTCGAATTGAACGCAAATCCGTGTTTTCCTCCGTCATTAAAATACCTCCATTCCAGAATGATAAGACATTTTTCGTGATTTGTGGCTTATGCAACAAAGTGAAGATTTTGTTGCTTGAGGGGTGAACAGATCATATCTATAATTTGATTATACAACAAGTGTTGCGTATGCAATAGTTGTATAATCAATTCCCTTTTATTGTGGGAACAGGAATTTAGGAGGATTTTATAAATGAATTTATTAGTAGTTAAAGCAAATAATCGCCCAGAGGGTGTATCTAGTAAAATGTATGAAACCTTTATGGAGTCTATAAAAGATGCAAAAAATCTTAATGTGACTGTCTATGATGTTTTTGAAGAAGATATGCCTTACTTCGGGCAAGAATTATTTGATGCTTTCGGCAAATTACAAAGAGGCGAAGGACTATCAGAATTAGAACAACGTCTTCTAGCTGCGAAACAAAAAGCGAAAGATGTATTTGCTGCAGCTGATGTAGTCGTATTTGTTTTCCCATTGTGGAATTTGACTGTCCCTGCAAAACTTCACACATTTATCGACTATATTGATGAAGCGGGTTACACATTCAAATACGGTCCAGATGGTTCACCAGTCTACTTAATGCCAGAGAAAAGGATTATTCTAATGAATGCAAGAGGTGGGTATTATTCTTCACCGGAAATGCAGAAGATGGAACATGCAGTGAATTATATGAGAAGTATATTTGCTGGAATGTTTGGTATGCAAGTTACTGATGAGGTTGTTATTGAGGGACATAATGCAAGTCCTGATAAAGCAGATGAAATCATTGGAAATGGAATGCGTAAAGTAACTGAAACAGTAGAGAAATTGGTTTATCAATATGTTTAATCACACGGTGCAATAGATTCAAACAAGGAGGACTTGAAATGTCTAATGAATCAACATTTCATAGAGATATAAAAGATTTTTGGTATCCAACATATAATAAAAATGGTTATCCACATGTCCAACAAGGAGTTATTCTTAATCCTGAGAGGAATCAAGAATTTTCTCCCTTTATTCTTATGGCCGAAGACTGGTATAAGCGTGGAGTCTTCGCCGATCATCCTCACCGAGGCTTTCAAACTGTAACCTATGTTGTTGATGGAAGGCTTGAACATATAGATAATGCGGGTGGCTATAGCCTTTTAAATGCTGGTGATGTTCAATATATGAATGCTGGATGGGCAGCTAGACATGCGGAAGAGGCTTATGATGATGACTTGATTCATACATTACAGGTATGGCTAAACCTTCCAAAAAGTTTGAAGCGTACAGAAACAGCTTATCAAAACATCTATGTTGAAGATGCTCCTGTAGTGAACTTTGAAGGTGGTTCCATTCGAGTTTATTCAGGTGATATTGCAGGGGTAAAAGGACCAATGAATAGTTTGGTACCTATTACAATGGCGGAAATTAGTCTTCGTGAAGGAACTGAGTTTACACATATTTTACCTGAGAATCATAATTCATTCTTGTACATGTTGGCAGGAGAGATGGAATTCGGAGAAAGTAAGACAAAGATAGGTAAAACAGGAGCAGCTACAATATCCTTTAATGAAGAAGGCTCCGAGTCTAACCAAAGTGAATTAAAAATAAAAGCAAAAACTCGTTCTAAAGTGTTGATATATTCAGGTGTTCCAATTCGGGAAGAAATTGCATTTGGTGGACCATTTGTAATGAATACGGCAGAAGAAATAAGGGAGGCATTTCGAGATCTTCAACGAGGAGTATTCGGACCACCTGCTGTAAAAAGGTAGGTGAAATTTTCATAGGAAAAGAAATGACAATGTTAACAACTATTATTCAAATAATATTAGCTTAAATGATTTTGATAGCAGCGTTGCCAAAAATTCAATCGTTATTCAATCTAAATCAATATAAATTCGGGGCAGATCCAATAGTGATCCAGCCCTTTTTTCTGGTATTCACAAGAAATAATAATTTCAAAGATTATTTCTTTAACAAATCCAATACTTTCTTAATAGTGGATTCCTTCTTGAGATTTTTTGAGGTGAATATATAAATATGGTGTGAGGGCATTTCAAATTCACTTTCTAGGTAATACAGTTTTTTATCATGAATAAATGGTTCGGCTATCATAGAAGGTAGTAAAGTAAAATAATCTTGTTCTTCTATCACACCCCGCCCCCTTATTAGCTTGTTTAGAAGGCTTAGGAGCTACTCAACGTGATGCCATTTACATTGGGGATTCAATCTATGATATGCAATGTGCAAAGAGTGCTGGGGTGAAATTTGCTCTTGCTTTATGGGGATCTAAGACGGTAGAACGGTTTGAATCAGCAGACTATATATTAAAAGAGCCGAAAGATATTTTAACTTTAGTAAGAAATTAAACTATAAGTGTAGATTATCATTAAGTACTAATTAGAAAGGGGTAAACTTTCCATGAAATATATATTGGACAGAGGTTATGCAAAAGAGCTTATAGAATGGGCATATGCACAAAATCCGGGACCCTGGTATCAACATTCGGTCAATGTTGCAAAAGCAACTGAAAACATCATGATTGAATTAAATAAAAATGGATATGAAGTTGATGTTGATTTAAGTTATAATGCTGCCCTCTTGCACGATATAGGTAGGTACAAAGGGTTTACTAAATCTGTTATTCATTCATATGATGGCTACATTTACTTTGAGGAATTGGGTTTCCTTGGTAACGCAAATGTTTGTGTTACGCATTCATTTCCGAACAAGAATAAACATATAGAAATAGCAGCTGATTGGAGCCTTGTCCCCGAATATATGAAATTGAAATTGGTTGAAATCCTAAATAAGAACGGGACATACGATATTTACAATAAAGTAATCACTTTATGTGATGCTCTTGCTGATTCCGAAGGCTTCACTACACTTGAAAGAAGATTGGTATCAGTTGGATTACGCCATGGGACAAATGCACACACTTCTCTTCATTGGAAAGGTTTTTATACAAACGAGTTAGAGGGATTACTTGATAAGAGCATATACAAACTACTTCCCGGAGTAGAAGATTCAATTTATACTAAAGTAGATTATTAAAGGTTTAAGGCGTTTTAAAAATTATTGATAAAGGGTGTGTAATTATCAAAGCGATTATTTTTGACTTTGATGGTACTCTTGCTGACACTTTGCCAATTTGTTTTTATGCGTTTCAAGCTGTATTTAAGGAATTTGATAACATCGAGGTTACTTCAGATGAGATAAAGGCGATGTTCGGTCCATCCGAGACTGGTATCATCAGAGAAAACCTTATAGATTCAAACCATGATCAAGCAATCGAATTGTATTATGAAAAATATAGTGAAAAGCACAGAGAACTCGTTTTGGATAATGAGAAAATTAACGACTTACTTCTGCAATTAAAAAGAGAAGGTTATAAATTAGGAATTGTAACGGGGAAAGCAAGGAGAAGTCTGCTTATTTCTTTAGAATGCCTGAATATGAATGACTTATTTGATGTAATCATTACTGGTGATGATGTAGATACACCTAAGCCTCATCCAGAGGGAATAAATAAAGCATTGGAACATCTTAACATAAAAAATTCCGAAGCTGTTTTTCTTGGAGATAGTGAAGCTGACATTCTGGCGGGTTTTCAAGCCAAAGTACATACAATCGGGGTCCAATGGTTGCCAAATTACCAGACATTAGAGTTTAGTGTTCAACCAGACCAAATGTTTAGTAGCGTAGACGAATTCATACAACACTTACAAACTATAGGCATGAACAACTGTGAAAGCAAATAAAATTATGAACAACATCTTTAATGGGATCTTCTTTCGCAATCGGAAAGATTGGACTTGAGTACGCTAACCGATCATGTTGGTTGCACTGCGATTCCTCCTGGCGGGGGTCTTAATGGCAATTTTCGTAAAATGTTTAAGGATCCCTCATCCAAAAAAGGGACAATGAGATAAATATTAAACAAAACAACAGCGACATATTTGCTGTTGTTTGTCAACTTTTGTTATTTAATCGAAAAACAAATTTTTAGTATCGATTTTAAAGCCTTCAAATAATTTAGAAGTCGCTTTCTCATTCTCGTTGACTAAATTAAATTGTACTTCTTCATTTTCATCAAGTGTATAAATCATTATGCGTTTTTCCATTGGATCAACAATCCAATATTCCTTAACTCCATATTCCATATAAAGATTTAGCTTTCTTACTAAGTCGTGAGATTTATTTGATGGACTTAATATTTCAATGATAAAACTTGGTGCTCCGACATATTCGTTTTCAGTGAAATTTTCAGGATTACATGTCACAAATAAGTCGGGGACAACCTTTTTATTTTTATTATTATCATTCTCGTTTAGTTCAAAAATGACATCCGTTGGTGCAGAAAACACTTCACAACCGCTATTTTTTAATACATTATGAAGTTCTCCGTGAAGAAAAGACGATATCCTTTGATGTTTTATGCTTGGAGACGGGGACATGTAAATAATTCCATCAATATATTCCAAAATTTTATCCGTTTGTTGTTGTTTCTCTACGAATTCTTCATAGGTGTTGAAATTTTTATCTGTTAAATTCAATTCAATCACCATCCTTATTTAAATTATAAGCGAATTCTTATTAAAAATAAAATTATACACCTATTAATTTTATTTGGGGGAATTACCAATCAGGACAGGTATAGGGGGTGCGATGGGGAATCCATCAGACGAGGCAAAGGCGATCGCTGATGAGGTCACTTTGAGTAGTAATAATGAGGATGATCTGAAACATATTTTGCTAAAGTATTTTGGGTAATCATGTAAATTGGTGTATAGTAAGGTAAAAACTTTCCTTTATATCTTAGCGACGGGAAGATGCTATGGAAAAGATAGAATATGAATGGATAAAACAAACACGTCAAATTTTATTAGATCAGTGCAGAGAATTGAATGAAGATGAATTTACTAAAGAGTTTGAATTTGGTTCTCAGAGCATTAGAGATTCTTTAGTTCATGTGGCAGGTTGCTATCATGCATGGTTAGGTTCTTTTGTGCTGTCGGAAACATCATCTCCATTATTAACGAAGGAAGTAATTAATAATATGAAGGTGGATGATATTCAACGCTATTTTAAACAAGCTGATGAATATGTAGAGAGTGTGTTTGAACAATTCAAAAACAAATTTGATGAGTTTATCGAAAAAGTGCCTTCTTGGAAAGCAGATAGTGGGTTTATGAGAAAAACACCCCATCAATTACTAATCCATTCAATTACTCATGAATCGCATCATAAAGGACAAATTGTAACAATGCTACGTCTACTTGGCCATATACCTAAAAATACAGACGTATTGGGGTTGCCTGAAAAGGAATTCGCTAAATAAAAATAAGAAATTTTCCGTAATAGGGCGGGCGATTGTGGCATAAAGATTAGATTTTTAAACGATTTTATTGTTACAGCCATTAGCTCCTCCCACACAACAACTCAACCTAAGCATTCGCTTTGAATGATTGTTGTGGGTTTTGTTCTTCTTTTAGTTCATTATTTTCATCCATGTACGTGTTGCTCAAAAGGCTCTTCAGTTGGATACATCTGGCCCACAGGGGTCCTATTTTGCTAGATTTTTTCTATCAGCCGCAATTGGGGGTTGTTCCATCCAAGCATTATTAATCAAAATGTTTGCCCCCTGATTGGCATACTTTCCTATTTCTGCCATTAATCGGGCATATTGAACACCTAAATCATGTCTTGGACTGATAGACATGGAGGATCCATATTGACCCATACCAGAAGCAATAAGTGTTGTAACGAGAAACATCATTAATTTATCCGAAAACGGTGCATTTGTTGAATTGGTTACTTCTGATGTCAAAATCCGGGACCCATCATTGATAAATTCCTTGTTTAAGATGGATGAGAAAATTTCAAGATGTTTTGTGGCAATATCCCGCCCTTTTTCAAAATACTTTCTAACCTCTTTTGACTGTGCAACTTGAGCGAATCCAGCAACAAGTGCCTGGCCAAGTGCATTCCGCCTTGTGTTTAATACAAGTGCTGTAATTTCAACACCCAATAAAGGTCTTTTTTCTCCAAAGAAGCCTGTTAAAAAGCTATCATCGGTAACAAAGTCGATGTGCTTCGGCTTTGGAATTTGAGGATAACGGATGTATAGACCTTTTGCCTTGACTGTATCCTTTGTTATTTTGTACATTCTCTGTGTTTCGTCTACAGCTTCTAAATAAAACTGAATGATATCATCCCGTTCAACTTGAGATGAGGCTAATCCGTAAATCGCCATGCTAAAGTTAGCTACATTTAACATCAAATCAAGATATATGCGATCAGAAAAAAGCCTTGGTGCTTCCAAATTAACATCCTGTTCTGTAAAACCTTGAGGAATTGGATAGTTTTCAGCATTAAATATATCCGTTATTTTCGTTTGATGTTCCTCTGATATTGCTAAAAATTGTTCTAGTATGGAACGGATTTGTCCATCCGTAACATGTGTTAAAAAATGGCGCAATCCACAAATCATCATAGTGTCATTTTGATAGGATGTCCAAAGGGCTGAAACCTCTGCCGCTGTTAATTCGTCTTGATAGGTGTCATTCGTTTCCAATATTAAAATCTCCATTTCCATTACAGTTTGAATATATTATTTAGCTTTCATCATAAAATATTCATCGCAAATGGCTGAACTGATGGAAAAGAGATTAAAAAGTCAATAAAGTTGCACCGTTTGAAAAAGGATAAAATAGAAAAAACCCGTTTTGATCAGTCTTTTTCCAAAACGGGTTCTTTCTATTTGCTGCAACATATGGGTCCAAATGATGCTTGTTCAAACAAAGCAAGGCTCTCTGCTTCAAAAATAAAGAAAATGCAATCTTTCCCCTCATATTTCTTCCCTTTTTTCCCGTTATGTAGCTTTAGTCATATTATCATCGCTTTTTTCTTTTTTATCTTTCATACGTCTAAAGATCGTTGCCAGAATGGGACCTGAAATATTATGCCATACACTGAAGATTGCGCTTGGTACTGCTGCTAAAGGTGAAAAATGATCAGCTGCAAGGGCAACACCTAATCCAGAATTTTGCATACCAACTTCGATTGCGATTGCTTTTTTCTTTGGTAAATTCAGTTTAAATAATTTTCCAAATAGGTAACCTAAGAAATAACCAAGTGTGTTGTGCAAAATAACAACTGCAAAAATGAGCAAACCTGTTTCGGCGATTTTTGCTTGGCTTCCGGAAACAACTGCTGATACAATTGCTACGATGGCAATGACCGAAACCAACGGTAACACTTTCGCGCTTGCTTGTGCTTGTTTTTTAAATATTTTTTGGACGATTATCCCTAAGATAATTGGAATTAAGACAACTTGCACAATCGAAATGAATAAAGAGCTTGGGGTTATATCAACCCATTCACTGGCGAATAATAAAATAAGTACCGGTGTAACAAAGGGGGCTAGTATAGTTGTTATAGATGTAATCGTTACGGAAAGCGCAACATCCCCCTTAGATAAAAATGTCATGACATTCGACGAGGTTCCTCCTGGACAACATCCAACTAATATAACTCCGACTGCAACTTCCGGTGGTAAATGAAATCCTTTCGCCAAAAGATAAGCTAGAGTAGGCATAATAACAAATTGACCAATTACTCCAATGGCAACATCTTTTGGCCTCGTTAATACCCCTTTAAAATCATCTACAGTAATAGTTAAACCCATCCCAAACATAACAATACCTAATAAAATAGTAATATATTCGCCAATCCAAGAAAATGTATTTGGTGACAAAAAAGCGAATGCTGCAAAAATTAACACCCAAACAGCGAATGTGCTACTAACAAACTGACTGAAACGTTCTAAAGTTTTCATCTTTTCCCTCTTTTAAAATTAATTTATTCCGTTGAATTATATATTATAAACTGAAAGTGAACAATAGTGTGTTGATCCATACATTTTTTTGGTTTACTGTCGTGTTTGCTATAATTGAACGTATGGATGGGGTAAATGACAGTTGCTGGATGAGAAGTTTTCAATGTGTATAAGAGGGCAAATATTAAAGTAGATATAAAAGGAGTAAATGGTTAATCATTTTAAGCTTGACAAGCTGGGTTGTATAATTCAACAAACGGGAAGTATTTGAGAATCCAAAGTTACAGGGGTGTTATATGTGATAAATTATGATGGGCGCAAATTTGTATCAATCGAAAATACGGCTAATGGAGAAGTTTCTTCAAAAACCTTTTTTAAATATAAACAAGAAGGAAATATCCTTTCAGCAACCTATAGTGGAGGAGAAATTGTAAAAGGAACACTGATAGGAATAGTGAAGGAAAATGGTTGCTTACAGTTTAGATATAACCATGTAAACGTTAAAAACGAAATAAGAGGTGGCCAATGTTATTCTACACCTGAAATTCTATCTGACGGTAGAATTAGACTGCTAGAAAGCTGGAAGTGGTCTGATAGTGACAAAAGTGAAGGTGAATCCATTGTGGAAGAAGTAATATAAGTAAGTGGGTGGATTATTCAGCTAAAGGACATGTTTTTGGGTGCGAATTGTTCCGACTCAAATGAAATGTGGTCACACAATTTCGGTAAAGTTCAGGCAGTTTGGCGATAAGGCGGAAATAGCAGAAATTATTGCACTTGGTAAGCGTGAAGATAATGAAGAGCGATTAAAGGCTTAAAAAAGGATAAAAATAACCCATTTGGGTGAACTTAGAAACTCGTCTAATGATAAGTTTTTTATAAAGAAAAGGGATGGAAATTACCGAAATTGCCCTTTAATATACTGGGTTTAGAACGAGTATTTGTCAAATTCTTCCAAGTGACTGTTTCACAAAGTCGTGCCATGAGTTATGCTAAAAGTAACTCTTGGCACGTTTTTCTATGCAGTTTTTTTGGAAGTACAGATGGCAAAAGGAAAAAATATGGTTTTAGGATTTCATAAATAGATAGAGATATAAAGGATGATTGCAATGAATTATAAAGATTTTATGAAACAGGTTGATGAAAGTCTGTCTAGGATGTCTGAAAAGGAAAAAGATGAGTGGATCCGTAATTTTGCGAGAACAACAATAGAAAGCCAGAGGATGATGGTTCTAAAGTCCTTAACAATCACAGAAATGGAAGAAGAGTATCTTCCGGGCTTTGCAATAAAAGAGATAGAAGAATGGTGTGAAAAAGTGGAGAACCAGGACATTCATATAGAATGTCAAGGCTACGAGGAGTATGGAGAAAGCTATTGGGATCGTGATTGGTCATATGAGTATTTTGATGTTTTTGGCATGGGAAACAAGCTTTCTAAAGCATTTCAGGTAGCGGAGAATTTGTTATCTCATAAACAATACGAGCAGTCCTTGGAATTATATGAACGGCTATGTTGTATGTCGTTTATGGCGATGGATAACGACGCGGAAGAGATGTTTGAGCTGGATCTTGAGGAACTGGTAGATGAAGATTTGGTCAGTTTGAATTTAAAACAAATCTCCCTTAATTTACTGTATGCGAAATACCAGGTATCTGAGGGAGAAGAAAGGGTAAACACTCTGTACAGGTATTTAACATGGAGTATGTGCAAAAACATTAAAATGGAGGAAATATTTAGTGCCGGACCGGAAGAATTAAACGGAATTGATCGATTTATGGAAGAGTGGATTTCTTTTTTGACAGAAAAGGATGGTGATCTAGCAGGGGGCTTGTTGTCTGAAGCATGTATGTATCAGGGAGGTAGTAACCGTCTAGCAGAAACAGCTAAGGTAGTCTGGCGAAAGCATCCGGTTTTGTACGAAAAAGCTTGTAAGCAACTTCTAAATGCAAATAAAATATCTAGGTGTGAACAGCTAGGCTTGGAGGCTATTCGTGTATTACCTGAAAAGTTGATTATTCGTGGACGGATTGCAGATCTTATAGCGAAAGTGGCTGTACAATTGGAACATTTTGATGTAATGAAGGAATGTTATAAGGCATCTTTTTATGCTGAATCGACATTGAACCACTATTTACGGTTGTTTGAGCTGCCGGAATACCAGGATGTAACGAACCGAGCAGCAAAGTATGCGATCACACTAACCGAAAGTCCCATGGTGGAAGGGCAATTCTATAATAAACAGTTACGGGTGAATAAACTTTCTAAGGATCATAAAAAAGCTATTCGTTTTTTCAATGGAGAATTCGATGAGATCATGGAAGAATGTCACAAGGATAAAACAACATTGGGTTGGAGCACTCAGTTTAAAGGAATTGCTGTACCACTTTTCATTTTGCTATTGGACAAAAATAATAAACTAACGAAAGCTGGACAACGATTGATGGATGGAATAGACATTAGGCTAGGAAATCAGGAAGATGAGAAAAGTTTCGCTGATCGGTTCTTATATTGGAAAGATAAAGTAGTAATAACGAACGACCAATATGACAAGTATATATCATGGCTACGGGAAGAGGTGGATAAAAGGACACAAGCTGTAGTAGGGGGAGGATATCGCAAAAGCTACCATAAGGCTGCTGAACTAATAACAGCATTAAATGAAACAATGGAGTCAAAAGGAGTCTCGCATGGAAGGACAAGTTTAATAGAATATTATAAGAAATTGCATTCTAGAAAGAGAGCTTTTAAGGCAGAATTGGAACGATTGCGCTGAGAAATGAGGGTCCGGTTAAATTTTTTCGGACAAATCGGGCCAAACCTAGGTTGAATCGGGCGGATCTCATGTTAAATCGGGCGGAATTTTGAACTAATCGGGCCAAACTTCCATCGAATCGGGCGGAGAAATGGAGAAATCGGGCCGTCCTGTAATAAAACCATGCAGGTATTCAAAATATAGTTTTTTTCAGTGGCCGGCCATACTTCTCGCTAGAGTCATATTTTCTCCACTAACCCAATTTAAAAGCGGAGAATGTTACACAACAATCTTTGCCAAACAAAAACAGCCAAAGAATCAGCAATCACGCAGGATTAAGGCTGTTTTTAGTTATTTTAATTGTAAAAGCTGGGATACTCTAATCTAATACTTCTTTACATAGGCCTAATTATTAACGAATGGATAAGTACATTATTCAAAAAATTGCCGTTTTTTTCTCTAATTCCTTTTGCGCTGTATAATTTTTATAATAGGAATTGCGATAAGTAATGCAACAACTATGTTAAAAATACCAACCGTTGAATCCCCAAAAACACTTATGTTCATAATGCCCATCCATACATTAACGAAAAAGAGTAAGAGGAAAATATTCAACATACGCTTATAATAGGTAATCTTTGATTTTGTATCTGAATATATTTCAAATGGACCTTCGGCTGCTGACTTTTTCATGTACACCCAGCCACACAATTCATTAATAATGGTAATACCACTGTCTTTCAGAAATTCAAAGTAATCTTTCTTCTCATTTGCAGACATTCCGATGATAAATTCATTACGGTAAATAAATGCGCCCGGCTCCCCCTTTGTAAATGTGAATCGGCCAAAGAAAAACTTTTTTAGGTGCCAACCTTGCGCTGCCATCTCATTAATCCAATTTTCTTCTTTTTCGTAATCCCAATAAAGGCGATACAGTACCTTTTTCACAGCTGGTTCTCCCCCTTCGTAATTTGCAAACCGTTATGATGTAGCTCACGAAGCCGTTTGATTTTATATTCAACGATCAATTTCCCTGCATCTGTAATAACATATTCCTTTTTTCGCCTATCCTCATCTAACGGTACAATCCATTGTCGCTTAACCAATGTTTTAATCGCTCCGTAAATAGTTCCAGCACCAAGTTCAACACGACCATTGCTAAGTTCGGAAACAAATTGCATAATTCCATATCCATGCCTTGGCTCATACAGCGATAGAAGGATGTAATAAACACCTTCTGTCAAGGGAGCTTTATCTTCCATCATTACACCACCTATCGTCAAACGCTATATCGCCTGGTGATATAAAGGGCTATATCACCAGGCGATATAACTGTCAACGATATACATGCCTATATTGACACCAATACCTTTTTTAGTTAAAATTTGATTGATCGATCAATTAAAAAATTGATCAATTAATCAGTTGTCAAGGAGTGTCTTCGGGTGAGCAATGATAAAGAAAAAGTAAAGCATTCTATTGATAAAAATGATAAAGGAAAACAATCGTTCATAGCTGAAGCAAGACGCGAACAAATAGTTGAGGCTGCAATTCATACACTTGATGAACTTGGATATGTGAAAACGAGCCTTTCTCAAATAGCCAAAAGGGCAGGTATAAGTACAGCGTTAATTTCTTATCATTTCTCAGATAAAAATGACTTGATGAATCATTTGCTAATGAATCTACTAGAAAGCTCTACGTCTTATGTTCTGGAGAAAGTAAGTAAAGAGGAGACCCCTACGAATAAACTAAATACATTTATTAGGGCAAGCCTAGCCTACCAGGGCACACATCACGCATATAATATAGCTTTGGTAGAAATTATTTTTAATGCTAGAACACCTGATAATATTCCATATTACAAATTAGCTGATCATGATGATGAAGATCCGATGATGGATGAGCTTTGCCGGATTCTTCGTGATGGTCAAGAAAAAGGGGAATTTCGAACATTCAATGTAGATGTAATGGCTAATATAATTCAAGGTGCAATTGGTGAATATATGTTGAATGCTTCCATTACAAGAAAGGTAGATTTAGAAACATATAGTGATGAACTCATAGATATTGTCGGTAAAGCACTAAATAAGAGGTGAAAATAATTGACTGAATCAGGGCGGTCTTTCAATCATGAAAAAACAGTTGTAGGCTATTCTAAAATAACCGGGCTCCTCCTTTATGGTGGATTTGGAGTAGCAGGGCTTATTTTTGGGTATTTTCTTCCACGAATCGCATCATGGGCTATCACGTTACCTTGGTTTCCGTTTGAAGGACCATTAAAACTTATCAACACCTTCAATGGATTTTGGCTTCCAATCATTTTGGCCGTAATTGGCTTAATAGCTGGCATCGTATTAGCTACAATGGCTATTAGCGAGATACTGATCATTACGATTACGGATCAAGAAACACAACTCAAAAGGGATGAGGATATACAAACAATTGGATTCAAAGACATTGATACGGTATTCCTTGATGGAAATCAGCTTGTCATTTTAGGAAAATCAGGCTATGAACTTGCAAGGGAGACAACCGACGCATCTGCTAAAGATATAGCAAATGCTTTTATGAGTCATTCCTATCCTTGGTCAAAAAAAGGGGATCCATTCAGGGAAGAGTATCGACGTTGGGTGCTGAATTCACCGGATCTTTCAGCAGCTGCAAATGCCTTATTTAAGGCTCGGGAAATTGCATTACAAAAGAAAGAATATAACGACATAAAAGATCTTCGCAAAGAACTGGCGAAACTCGGTTACATTGTACGTGATGAGGAAACACGTCAATACTTTCGACAAGTATCAAAGGAATAAGAAAGTTACGATTTTCAAGAAAGAAAATGATTCCACATTTTAATGAAGGAGAGGTGTTTGGCTTTATTGGGCCAAACGGGACGGTGAAATCCACGACTCCCACAAATCCCAACAGATGAGATTAATTTTATGGTGATGACGGTTTTAACACTTTTTGCTATTGGACTATCCGTTTTCGGATTCATTGGATATAGAAGGCGGGATATTACTGGGTGAATGAAGTAGCCTACATGATGTAGACCAAACAGAAGTCTCCATCTTATAGGTGGGAGAATTCTATTTGGTCCTTTTTGTATAATAGCCACAAGTAGGAGCTGTCCGTCCTGCATTCATTAGCTGTTTATTTTGATTTTCCACCAAATACCGGGAAGAAGCTATGCTCACCATAATCCTGGATATGCTCTACATTCTTCAAAGTTTCCATATCTTCGTCACTGATAACGAAATCAAGTTCCGCATTGTTTCTCATATGATCGGGATTTGCTGTTTTAGGAATGACGACAAGACCAAGCTGGATGTCATAGCGCAAGCAAAGCTGAGCAACAGATACTGCATACTATCCGCAATTACCTTAACCTGAAAACTTGATTTTTCTTTAAATGTATGTATAATGATAAGAAATTATATCAATCAAATGTTTTCTAGGGTTCCGCAACCTATAAGGTTGGTCTGGTCCAAGAGAAAACTCATAGCGAACCGCTATGTCACGGAGGGATAAAAGCCCGGGAGAAACTGTATGGACAGTTTTCTCTCAGGGCTTTTTGTTTTTTTATTCGTTCTTTCGGAACAATAAATCTGGAGGTGTTGTTAGTGAATCGAAACTGGATAAAAGTGTTTGTTGCCGCCTTTTTGGAGATTTTTTGGGTGATTGGCTTGACCCACTCATATGATGTTTGGACATGGACTGGAACAATTATATTTATTATTGTTAGTAATTATTTAATGATTACAGCAGCACAGGTACTTCCAGCAGGAACGGTCTATGCCATTTTTGTTGGATTGGGAACAGCAGGCACTGTCATTGCAGGGATTCTTTTCTTCGGAGAAGAATTCAATTGGGGGAAAATTATTTTAATCATCACACTATTATCTGGAGTCATTGGTTTGAAATTAGTCACATCTGATCAGTCTAAAGAAGGAGTTGAATCCTAATGGCTTGGTTTACGTTAATTTTAGCGGGATTATTGGAAACATTTGGTGTTGCCATGATCAATCAACTCTCTGTAAAGCGAAATTGGAAAACAGTCGTTTTACTCATTTTGGGGTTTGGTTCAAGTCTTGCATTACTCAGTTATTCACTACAATTCATCCCGATGGGAACAGGTTATGCCATTTGGACAGGAATTGGTGTTGTTGGCGGTGCGCTTATTGGTATGATATTCTATGGTGAATCAAAAAACTGGAAGAGAATGGTTTTTATAGCGATGGTTTTATGCTCAGCGGTCGGCCTTAAACTTGTCACATAATAAGTGAAATAGCACGAAAAAAAGAGGGGGATTGGAAGTGGCGATCATGATTAGACAATATACAGAAGCAGACTTACCAAACATGATAACCATTTGGAATGATATTGTGGAAGAAGGTATGGCTTTTCCACAGGAGGAGCCATTGACATTGGAAGAAGCTAGGTCTTTTTTTGCAGAACAAGCCTATACAGGCGTGGCCGAAGAAAATGGCGAGATACTGGGTCTTTATATTGTACACCCGAATAATGTGGGGCGCTGCGGACATATTGCCAATGCCTCCTACGGTGTGAAATCTGGACAAAGAGGGCAACGTATTGGCGAAAAATTAGTGGTTGATTCGTTAGAAATAGCGGGATCACTCGGTTTTCGGATTATGCAATTTAATGCGGTGGTGGCTTCGAACAAAGGGGCGATTCACCTATACAAGAAACTAGGCTTTTCTTCATTAGGTGTAATCCCAGGTGGTTTCAAACAAAAGGACGGGCGCTATGTTGATATTGTCCCTTTTTATATTGAAATTAATACAGATGGGGATAAAAGTCCTTCTGGCATTTAAGCTGTGATATGTTTTAAGCTGTGATATGTTTTTGTATTTAGTAAAATGAATCAACATCCGAGGCTGGGTCCAATAGTGATCCAGTCTTTTCACTGCTATCTTCTCTCCAAGTGGCATAGGGCCACCACAAAGGATAAAACAACCCATTTGTAGCAAACTATGGCTAACCTAATTTGTACGAAGGTGGCCTCTTTTTAGATGAACAACTACAACAATGATAATACAGCTAGACGTTATAAAGCGCATGTAAGCATATTTGGAACCACTCAGCTTCATTTAAGAAACCCGTACATTATTGCTTGGTGGTCTGCTGCCTTTCCAGGATTCGGACATTTAATATTGTCAAAATACCTTAGAGGATATGCCCTATTTATTTGGGAAGTTTTTGTGAATCTAAATGCAAATGTTAATTCCGCAATGATTTATTCCTTTCAAGGAAATATAGATATGGCAAAACAAGTGTTAGATACAAGATGGCTTCTTATGTATATTCCTGTTTATCTTTTTAGCATTTGGGATAGTTACCGCACGACTGTAGATATGAATAGGGTCTACATTCTGGCTGAACAAGAGGATCATCGTTTTAATTCATATGCATTGGGATCATTTGAGATTAACTATTTGGATAAACGAAATCCTATTCTTTCTGTTATGTGGTCATTATGTATCCCTGGTTTAGGACAGCTCTATATTCATAGAATTTTAACGGCATTATTTGTCATTATATGGTTAGTTGTATTTTATTATAATTCGCATGTCCAAGAAGCCGTTGTTCTTTTGTTTTTAGGAGAACCAGATCACCTCTTTAGCTTCATAAGCTATTTCCTATATATAGGATATTCGAGAATAAAATTCATCCAACCCTCTTTGTATTCCGCACAAATGATCCCATCGTGAAGTTCAACAATTCTTTTTGAGATAGCAAGTCCAAGTCCAGTTCCATGATTATTCCTTCTTGCCTTATCCCCCCTGAAAAATCTTTCAAACAATTTATTAACATCATTTACTGGAGGCTTTTCCGTTTTATTTGATACCTTCAAAATGGCTTTATTCCTTTTTGCTTCAAGTTTTATATGTAATTCGGATGGTTTCAAGCTGAATTTTATCGCATTCATAAAGAGATTTTCATAAACACGAACCATCTTTTCTACATCCATTAAAACAGGTATATATTCTTCCCTTATCGATTTTTGAACACTTAATTGTTCTTTTTCAAATATTGGTATGTATTCTCCAACTATTTGCTCCAATAACCCTGCCAAATCAACCTCGCTCAGCTTTAACTTAACATCTGGACTTGACAAACGGGTATATTCAAATAGTTCGTCAATTAGGTATTTCAGTCTTTGTGATTTTGAATAAATGATTTCAAGGCACTCCTGATATTGTAGCTTATTGTCATATTGACCTTTTTTTAATAAATCCAAATATCCAATGATTGATGTCAAAGGTGTCCGTAGATCATGGGATACATTTGTAATAAGCTCATTTTTTTCATTCTCTATGCGTCTTTCATATTCAAATTTATTTTCTAACTCTTTTGACATGTAATTAATGTTTTGAGCCAGTTGAGTCAATTCGTCTTTACCTTCAATCCCAATTGTCATACCAAGTTTTCCATTAGCAATATGGTTAACGCTCTCGGAAATGAGTTTCAAATACATTAATTTTCTTCTTACCATGAATAAAAAAATTGTAATAAAAGTGAAGATAGCTACTGTAAACATGATGAACATCATCAAATTATATTTTAAAATACTGAACCCCGTCGAATTCATCATATACGGATTCGTGATGAATTGAGAGATGAGGATCATCAAAGCAATCGAAACAAGTAAACTAATCGCAATCGAAACAAGAAGCTTTACAATTATCTTATTTCTAAATCTGATATTCTTCATATTTTATACCCTACTCCCCAAACTGTTTTAACGTAAATCGGGTGTTTTGGGTCTTCTTCAATTTTGTCTCTAATTTTTGTAATGTGCACCATCACCGTATTATCCGACTTATAGAAGTCTTCCTTCCAAACTGCTTCATAAATTTTTTCAACACTTAAGACAATCCCTTTGTTTCTGGCGAGAAGTTCCAGTATATTGAATTCTTTTGGAGTTAATCTTACTTCCTTCTCCCGTACCCATACCTGACGAGTATCAGTATTAACGGTTAAATCGCCAATATCGATTACGGTTTTATTGCTGTTAGTATCAGTATTGTATTTTTTATACCTTCTTAATTGAGATTTTACCCTGGCAATCAATTCCAATGGATTAAACGGTTTTGATAAATAATCATCTGCGCCGGAAGCAAGACCCTGGATTTTATCCATATCTTCTGATTTTGCAGAAAGCATGATGATGGGCATACTGCGTTCTTCCCTAATTTTCATACATGCCTCAATACCATCCATTTTTGGCATCATTATATCTAAAATAATGAGATCGAACTTCTTATCTTCCAATAATTTTAAGGCTTCGATAGCATCTTCTGCTTTTTGGGTTTGCATACCTTCATTTTCTAAATAAACCGAAATAAGTTTTCTAATTTCTTTGTCATCATCAACAATAAGAATTTTGGACTCCACAATATCCCTCCACATTTTTTTCTTGCATCGAACAATTAAAGACATAGGCTGGTGGTACATTTCTAATTTCTCTTTTTATATCTATTTTGGTAAAAAAATGTTGGATGAATGCTTTTTTAAATTTAGTGTATTGGAAAGTAATGAATTGTCCATCCTTGTTTAGGATTTTCGTGGTGTTTAATAAAATTTTGGTTGAAACCTGTTTTGGTAAACTTGCAAATGGAAGACCAGAAATAACATAATCGGCATAAGTCATACCATACTCCCTTAAATACTGCTCAATATTTTCAGCAGATCCATATACAATGAATAAATTCTCTTCTTCTTTAAATTTTCCTTTTAGTAATGAATAAAACTCCTTATTATTTTCCACTAATAAAACAATTGTCTTAGGGTCTCTTTTTTTTAACAATTTTTCTGTGAACACACCTGTACCGGGTCCATATTCGACAATGTACTTTGCTTTCTTAAAATCGATTCCTTCAATCATTTTATCTCCAAGAAATCTTGAACTAGGAAGAATTGCACCAACTGATTTAGGATTTACAATATATTGAAATAAGAAGGAGAGATTTTTCATAATTAGTCACCCCATTGGTTTGAATTCATAATCATACTTTAGGATCCAAACCTGAAGAAAAAGGGGCAAAAATTCTTAAGAATTCTTAAGCTTTGAATAAGCCTTTTAGGAGCGAGTTCCAATTGAAGAAGTGAAATCAGAAATGGTGTATTTTTAATTTTATTCATTATTGCGGCTAGTGACAGCTTCGCTGGTACTACCCCTATTATTAATTACTTCCTTCGTAATAATGGAGATGATGTTTCTTATAGCACAAAAGAACCTAACGAGATAAGTATGCAAGCGTAAAGCATAACTTAGCTCACCGTAAATGGAAACACGTCCAAGACCATGCGGATGCAAAAGGTTCAATAGTACAGGAAATTATGGAGAGGGCAAACGCAGTCGGTGAGAAGAAGGGTTGAAACTTAATTAGGCTAAACCCTGTTAGATAGGTTTTCTCTTTTTAAATCAAGTTGTATTCTTACTCCCTTAGGGGAACCGAGTATTTCCTAAAAAAGTGAGGCAGCGGTGATCTCTGCCTCGAATGGTTGATTCGTATGTGTCCTATGACTCATTGCGACGGAAGGTTGCAATTTGACCGACTGGTATTTCGTGAAAATCGGATGCAGAGGTGAGTATTTTTTCCGCTCCACCTGGGTTCATGATAGACAATCCGCGGAGGGGCTCCCAACCTGTATTGATCGTGTGGTGATAGACTCCTTTGGGAATGTGAATCACATCGCCGGCTTTGACCGTAAAGGGCGTTTCGTCGTTCAACATCTGTTTTCCTTCTCCAGAAAGAACGTAGAGGACCTCCTCTGCGTCAGGGTGATTATGTCGCTCAACTCCCTGTTCAGGGAAGAGAATTACTTCGCCAAAGGATACGTTTGCCCCTTTGGTGTGGTCGGGTGTGACAAACCATTTGATGATCCCCCAGGAAAAAGTTTGTGTAGAAACCTCGTTAGGTTGAATGTTTTTACTCATGTCTGTTACTCTGCTACAAAGCGTAGAAACATCTTTCGGGTAGCAGAGTGTTCACCTCCTTGTTTTCATATTTTTGAATTTTACTCTCTGTTTTCTTTATCCCTTTCATCGTTTGGGAGAGTTATACCTCACCTACCAAAAATAAGATGGTAGGCTGTTAAATAAGGTTTTTCTCTCCATATTAAGTTATATCTTTATTCCCACTCTTTTCGAAAAATCTTAAGTACCCTTTCTGAAAATCCAGTTTCCGAGGATTATTTTGTTTGCCTCAATGGCCGTATTGGCATCAATCTTGGTATTTCTAATTATGTTCATAGTTGTTCATCCTCTCCAAATTCATTTTGGTTTTTCGTGAGAACACTGTTCACTACTTCCCGCCAGATATCTTTATAGTCTGTTTTAAACGGCATCTGCATGACTATAGAATCTTGGATACCATCGATGACAATAGCTAGCATATGTGCCTTGGCCGCTATATTTTGCGGTTTAACTATTCCTAAATCAGCTCCCTTTTGCAATAAGTCTTGGAAGCCCTCTATAAACTCTTGCTCAAATTTCGCAATGCGTTTCAAGTATTTTTCATTGCGCACAGCATAGCTCATAAATTCATTTAAAACTCGTAGATAGATTTCATCTTTTTCCGGAAACATTCTTAGACCCGCTTGATATAGCTTTTTAGCAAAATTTTGTTCATTGCACTCATCAATTTGGACGAAATGGTCAAATTGATAATCGCCAAGACTGTATTCAAATATTCGATCGATCAATTCTTCTTTTGATGCGAAATGATAGTAAATGGACGGCTTTGTGATACCGACCTTTGTGGCAATCATAGCCAGACTCGTTTTTTCAATCCCGTGTTGTGCAAAAAGCTCAAATGCTGCCTCAATCAATTGATTGGATGTCAGTTCTTTCTTCTTCCTCATATTTTACTCCTCACATTACAATCCGGATTTATATTTTCGATGTTTTAACGTGATGTTTTTAACTACCGTTAGGTAAATTAAAATACAAACAAAACGCTTTGTCAATAGTTTAACTATCGTTCGGTAAAATATATTGTCAGGAAAATTACTTGAAGACTTAGGGTTAAGTATCTAAGCATTAGATACTAGGTAAAAGTTACTTGCAGCCATCCCGCGGATTACTGGGAGCAATCGAAGAAAGAATTTATACAAAATTCACCCCAATATGATGTACAAGCAGAACTACATCCGGCTATTATTAAAAGAATTAATTTTACAGGTAAGAATGAGGTAAAAGGGATGTTTTCTTCAATTAACGGGGATAATGGAAAAACATTTAGATTTAAAATTAAATAACTTTGTTGTAACGTTACAGACTTTACTAACGGATTTATTCGACGTAGTTGGCAAGTAAAATGTCGTCCTTTGCTAGTTACAAGGCGACATTGAACAGGTAATATAATATCTGTCCCGTTAATTAGGCAGAATGCAATCACTACCACCACTAGTGAATGTGTAGATAGCTAAAGGAGGGCCTGTTATGAAGTCTCATACTCGTATTAAAATCCCGGCAGGATTTTGGGCAGGCATACATCAATTAGGGATTGCCCCCCACGACGTCGCTCGAAAGGCACAACTGCCGCTCACCATTATTAATGAGCCAGTTGTCACCACCGATCAATATTTCGCGATTTGGCAGGCTTATTCAGATCTCATTGATGACACTGCCGAAGGAATTATCAAGCTTACAACCGTCTTTGAAACAGCGCATTACCCACCCGCCGTCTTAGCGACTTACCATGCTCGTAACTACCGTGACGCTCTAAAACGAATGGCACGGTACAAACGAATGTGTCCCCCTGAAAGCTTACGTATCACGGAGGAAGGTGAGAACTGTACAATTGAACTAGATTGGTTATATACCGAGCAACCAGGTCCACCGCTGCTCGTCGGAATTACTCTGGCATTTCTTTTGGAGCTTGGACGTCGGGGCACAGGTCAACCGTTGATGGCGAGATTTGTCGAATTTACGCACTCGATGGGCGACATACAGACACTTGAAGCTTACTTCGGCTGTCATATCCGGATTGGTGCAGATTATAACAGGTTGACGCTACATCGAGGAGATCTGGACCTCCCTTTTGTCTCGTACAACGAAGAGTTGCTGGAAATTCTGACTCCCGTACTAGATAAATCGTTGGATGAGCAGCAACACAGTCATTCAATCACCGAAATGGTCAAGTGGATCATGAAACGTAACCTTGCAGGAGGGCGCCCTGACATTCAGACTGTCGCAAGCGAGTTGGGGATGAGCGATCGTACCTTGCAGCGCCGTCTTAATGACGAAGGCACAAGCTTCAAGCATCTTTTGACACAAGTCCGACATGACTTGGCTCGAGAATACTTGGCAGACCCCTCGTTTGATATTAAAGAAGTAGCCTTCATGATTGGATATGAAGATCAGAACTCGTTCTACCGCGCCTTCCGCATTTGGGAAGGTGATACTCCCGCAAATTGGCGTACTGAACATTTAGGTGCAGACTCGATACATTAACTTCGGCTTAAAAGTAAATTTTTTAAAACTATATTAACAAAGAATAACCTAGTTATTACCTCAAAGGGTAGGAGCGTTTTTATTTTAACCTTTTGTAGTCATAAAAGGTAAAGGAATGGGAGAAATATATTATGGATATGGGATTAAACAATAAAACAGCTTTAGTTACAGGATCAACGAAAGGTATAGGTAAGGCAATTGCCATTGAACTTGCCAAAGAAGGTGTCAATGTCCTAATCAATGGACGAAACTATGAAGAGGTAGAACGAGTTGTAAATGAACTCAAATCGGATTTCCCGTCTACCTCTCCTCAAAATGCTACAGCCGATCTTGTCGATATGGGGCAAAGAGAAGCTTTATTTAAAAAATTCCCCACTATTGATATTTTAGTTAACAATATGGGGATTTATGAAATTATGCAATATGAGGACATTGACGATGAAGTATGGGAAAAATATTTCCGTACTAATGTTCTTGCCGCAAATGGATTATCTAAATTTTATTTACCTAAAATGTTAAAAAATGATTATGGTCGCATTATCTTTATTGCGAGTGAAGAAGCAATCATGCCTTCAGGACAAATGCCTCAGTATTGTATGACAAAATCAATGCTATTATCATTGTCAAAAAGCTTATCTAAATTAACAATAGGAAAAGAAGTTACAGTCAATACGATCATGCCAGGACCAACACTCTCTGAAAATGTTCAACAAATAATTGAGGGGATATACCCTAATGATGATATGACTTTTTCAGAAAAAGAGAAAGAATTTATGACTACCAACCTACCTCAATCTGAAATACAGCGATTTATCAAGCCAAGTGAAATAGGTAGACTAACTACATTTGTATGTAGTCCTTATGCATCCGCATTTAAAGGTTCTCCAATCCGTATGGATGGGGGGATGGTACCGACTATTTTTTAACATTATTGTATATAAGTTTAACAAACATTTCCTTTTTTATTCTTAAATAGATTTGCTTATGCATTCTACAAAATCTAACAAAATTCTGGAAGTGTCGCCAATTACCTTGAAAGCGATTTATAATAATTGTAAAATGAGAGACATAAAAGGAGTGGGAATGTATGAACAACTATAATTTTCAAACACCTCGTTATCTTGTGGTGATTGAACAAATAAGGGAAAAAATCAAAGAAGGCAAGCTGGAACCGGGTGAACGTTTACCTTCTGAAATGGAATTCGCAAAGGAATTAGGCGTTTCGCGTAACACATTACGGGAAGCTTTACGAATTCTAGAAGAGGAAAATATCATTATCCGTAAGCATGGAGTTGGGACGTTTGTGAATGAAAAACCCGTATTCTCCGGTGGAATAGAGGAGTTATTTAGCATTACCGATATGATCGAAAGACAAGGGAAAAAGCCAGGAACAGAAATTCTATTTACGGGGTATGTTGACCCGCATGGCGACGACATTAAGGAATTAAATTTGGAGAAAAACGAACAAGTATTTTTAGTTAAACGAGTTCGAACAGCCGACGAGACACCGCTAGTTTATTGTATTGATAAAATTCCAGCGAATTTACTTGAAAAAGGGTATAAATTAAACCAGGAGTCAATACTAGTATCGCTAGAAGAAGTAGGGATCACGATTAGTTATGCAAAAGCTGAAATAAAAACAATGAGTTACAACGAGGAAATCTCTGATATTATGAATTGTGATCAAGACACACCCCTCTTAATTTTGCGCCAAATTCATTATGATTTAAATAATAGACCAGTTCTCTACTCCATAAACTTCTTTAATTCTAATCAAATATCATTTAATGTATTGCGCAAACGTAACATTTAGGTGAAAAAATTTGGTTAAGGAATAATCAAGAGAATTGTCGGAAAGGATTTATAAAGTTTTCGTAAAAAACCACAACAATATTCGACAATATTTTAAAAAACAATTGACTTGTTGGACGTCTAACCTTACAATGGAATTGTAATCAATGCGAAAGGGATTACAATGTGAGTTTTAAGTTGGACGTTCTATCTATTTTTAGGTAAAAATAATACACCCAAAAAAATGAAAGAGGAGAATGTTATATGAATATCCTATGGGGTATCATGGGAATCGTTGTTGTATTAGGAATAGCTTTTCTCTTTTCCAATAAAAAGAAAGCGATTAAACTAAGAACTATACTTGGTGGATTAGCGATTCAAATTTCATTTGCATTTATTGTATTAAAATGGGAAGCGGGAAAGGAGGCCCTGCAATGGTTTACGTTAAGGGTTCAAGATGTTATTAATTTTGCTAATGAAGGAATTAGCTTTTTATTTGGATCATTAGCGGATAGTGATCAGTTTGGCTCTATATTTGCTTTTCACGTTTTACCAATTATTATTTTCTTTTCAGCATTAATTTCTGTTTTATATTATCTTGGCATTATGCAATGGTTTATTAAAATTATTGGTGGTTCACTATCTAAATTACTAGGAACAAGTAAGACCGAATCCATGTCAGCTGCAGCTAATATTTTCGTTGGGCAAACAGAGGCGCCACTTGTTATAAGACCATTCCTAGAGAAAATGACACAATCTGAGTTATTTGCAGTCATGACTGGTGGACTGGCATCTGTTGCTGGTTCAGTATTGGTAGGATATTCTTTATTAGGAGTACCACTAGAGTATTTACTTGCTGCAAGTTTCATGGCAGCTCCAGCAGGATTGATTATGGCGAAAATGATGATGCCTGAAACAGAAGAAGCGAAAATTTCTGATGATATTCAATTGGAAAAAGATACGGAAACAGTCAATGTCATTGATGCCGCTGCAAAAGGCGCATCAGACGGACTAAAATTGGCATTGAATGTAGGAGCTATGTTGTTAGCATTCATTGCACTTATTGCTCTAATTAATGGGATTTTAGGAATCTTCGGTGGAATTACGTTAGAACAGATTTTAGGTTATGTATTTGCTCCATTTGCCTTTGCTGTAGGTGTACCCTGGTCAGAAGCAATACAAGCAGGAAGTTTTATTGGGCAAAAATTAGTACTAAATGAATTTGTAGCTTATGCCTCCTTTGCCCCAGAAATCGGAGTATTATCAGAAAAAACGACACTTATTGTTAGTTTCGCATTATGTGGATTTGCAAACTTAAGCTCTTTGGCAATCCTGTTAGGGGGATTAGGAGGTATGGCTCCAAGTCGTAGAAATGATATTGCCAAACTAGGATTAAAAGCGGTATTGGCTGGGACATTGGCTTCTCTATTAAGTGCAGCAGTAGCAGGCATGTTCTTTTCATAATGATAATTCGAAAAAATTTGAGAAACATCGATAGCCTGTAGGAAAGGGTGACCATGATGAGAATGATCGATATTATTGAGAAAAAACGTGATGGATATTCGTTAACGAAGGAAGAGATTGATTTTGCAATTCAGGGTTATACAAAAGGGGAGATACCGGATTATCAGATGTCCGCATTAGCAATGGCCATCTTTTATCAAGATATGACTCCAGAAGAACGAGTCCATTTAACGATGGCGATGGTAGAGTCAGGGGATCAGATTGATTTATCTGATATTGATGGTATTAAAGTGGATAAACATAGTACGGGAGGGGTAGGTGATACAACAACACTTATCCTGGCACCACTTGTTGCTTCTATTGGTGTCCCTGTAGCTAAAATGTCTGGGCGCGGCTTAGGACATACAGGCGGTACCATTGATAAACTGGAATCCATTAAAGGATTTCAAGTAGAAATTGATAGTAAAACATTTAATGAATTAGTTAACAAGAATAAGATAGCTGTTGTAGGTCAAAGTGGAAATTTGACCCCTGCAGATAAAAAGCTATATGGACTTCGCGATGTAACAGCGACAGTAGATTCCATCCCACTGATTGCCAGTTCGATAATGAGTAAGAAAATTGCCTCCGGTGCCGATGCAATCGTACTTGACGTAAAAACAGGTTCGGGAGCTTTTATGAAAGATCTTGACAGTGCAAAGGAATTGGCAAAAGCTATGGTTCAGATTGGGAATGGGGCCGGTCGCAAAACCATTGCTGTCATCTCAGATATGAATCAACCATTGGGATTTGCCATTGGAAATGCCTTGGAAGTTAGAGAAGCCATTGATACGTTAAAAGGCGAAGGTCCAAAAGATTTGGAAGAGTTATGCTTAACATTAGGAAGCCGAATGGTTTATCTAGGAGGAAAAGCAGAAACAGTAGAAGAAGCACGAGAAAAATTAGTGGATGCCATAGAATCTGGTAAAGCGATTGAAACATTCAAAACCTTTGTTGCTGCACAAGGCGGCGATCCATCGATTATCGATCAACCAGAAAAATTACCAACCGCAGCCCACACATTTGCAGTGGAAGCAAAACAGGATGGATATATTTCAGAAATTATCGCAAACGAAATTGGAATCGCGGCAAGCCTTTTAGGTGCGGGTCGTGTGACGAAAGAATCACAAATTGACTTAGCGGTAGGTCTTGTATTAAATAAAAAAATCGGGGATCAAGTTCGAAAAGGTGATTCACTTGTAACCATTCACAGTAATCGAGAAGATGTAGCGGAAGTAATGGGGAAAATATATGAATCCTACTCGATTTCAAGCGAACCGGTGGATAGCAATCCATTAGTATACGATGTTATTTCTAAATAAGCATAAAGGGGTCCAAAATTTTCGGATCCCTTCTATTGACCTTTAGAGGTTGGACGTCTTACGATAAAAACAGATCATAAAGGAGGGATTTGGGGGATGAGCAAAACAACCCCTTTTAAACGAGTATTCCTAATTGTCATGGATTCAGTCGGTATCGGGGAGTCACCTGATGCAAAGAAGTACAATGACGAAGGAGCGGATACATTAGGTCATATTGCAGAACATATGAATGGGTTAAATATGCCGAATATGGGTGCCCTTGGATTAAGTAATATTCGTAAATTAAAAGGCATAAAACCAGCAAATAATCCCTTAGCACATTATACTAAAATGCAGGAGGCCTCAGCAGGAAAAGATACAATGACCGGACACTGGGAAATTATGGGGCTCCAAATTGATACCCCTTTTAGAACTTTTCCTGATGGATTTCCGGATGCAATCATTCATAAGCTTGAGGAAAAGACTGGTCGAAAGGTTATTGGAAATAAACCAGCATCGGGAACGGCAATCTTAGACGAGTTAGGTGCAGAACATATGAAAACTGGAAGCCTAATCGTTTATACTTCAGCTGATTCCGTTTTACAAATTGCCGCTCACGAAGAGGTAGTTCCATTAGAAGAACTTTACGATATTTGTCAATATGCTCGTGAATTATTAAATGATCCTGAATATATGGTCGGACGTGTTATTGCTCGCCCATTTGTCGGAGAGCCAGGTCATTTTGAACGTACACCAAACCGCCATGACTATGCTTTAAAACCGTTTGGTCGTACCGTTATGAATGAGTTAAAAGATGCGGATTATGATGTAATCGCCATTGGGAAAATCTCTGATATTTATGATGGTGAAGGGGTAACCAAGTCGCTAAGAACAGTATCAAATATGGATGGTATGGATAAATTACTGGAAACAATGGACATGAATTTTACTGGATTAAGCTTTTTGAATTTAGTAGACTTTGATGCGAAATATGGCCATCGTCGTGATCCGAAGGGGTATGGGAAGGCATTAGAAGAATATGATGCAAGGCTACCTGAAGTATTGAGAAAACTAAAAGAGGACGACTTACTTATCATTACTGCAGACCATGGGAACGATCCTATCCATCACGGGACAGATCACACGAGAGAATATGTTCCATTACTTGTACATCATAAAGGAGTCACAGCAGGAAAATCATTGCCAATAAGAAATACATTTGCGGATATTGGTGAGACCATTGCGGAAAATTTTCAAGTTAACAGTCCACAACATGGGAAAAGTTTTTTGAACGAAATTTGAAGGAGGATGGGGATGAGTAAAATCGAGCGCGCGAAAACATTTATAGAGGAGAAAATTTCCTCCAAACCAAAAATTGGCCTTATTTTAGGTTCAGGTTTAGGAGTATTGGCAGATGAAATAGATCATCCGGTAAAAATTAAATATGAAATGATTCCTGGATTTCCTGTATCGACAGTGGAAGGCCATGCTGGACAATTGGTGGTTGGAGAATTAAAAGGTGTTACGGTATTAGCCATGCAAGGACGGTTTCATTACTATGAAGGATATCCTTTAGAAGAAGTAACTTTCCCTGTTCGTGTAATGAGAGCCTTGGGTATTGAAACGCTTGTCGTAACGAATGCTGCTGGCGGTGTAAATCAGTCCTTCACTCCCGGGGATTTAATGTTAATTACCGACCATATTAATAATGTAGGAGCCAATCCATTAATCGGTCCAAATGACAGTACATTAGGTGTACGTTTTCCTGATATGTCAACGGCTTATACACCTTCTTTACAGGAACTTGTACGTGAAGTTGCTAAGAATTTGAACATTACACTAAAAGAAGGAGTCTACGTTTGGAATAGTGGCCCAAGTTATGAAACGCCGGCAGAAGTACGTATGCTAGAAAAAATCGGTGGAGATGCAGTTGGGATGTCAACAGTACCAGAGGTTATTGTTGCTCGTCACGCTGGAATGAACGTCATTGGAATTTCTTGTATTACGAACATGGCTGCGGGTATTTTGGATCAACCACTTAGCCATGAAGAGGTGATTGAAACGACAGAAAAAGCAAAAGAAGACTTCTTAAACTTAGTAAAAGGGATTGTCGAACGTCTGTAAATGCATGGATTAAAAAGAGGCAGGGGATATAATCATGGAAAAAAACATTGCAAAAATGATTGATCATACAGCTTTAAAACCAGATACATCAAAAAAACAAATTATAAAATTATGTGAAGAAGCAAAGGAATATGGTTTTTATTCGGTTTGCATTAACCCGGCTTGGGTAGAAGAAGCAGCCCATCAGTTAGAAGATTCTGATGTAAAAGTATGTACGGTAATTGGCTTTCCATTAGGGGCTACCACAACTAACATGAAGGCATTGGAAACGAAAGATGCGATAGAAAATGGTGCAACTGAAGTCGATATGGTCATCAATATCGGTAAATTAAAAGATGGCGATCTTGACTATGTTGAAAACGATATAAGAAATGTAGTAGAAGCGGCAAAAGGAAAAGCATTAGTTAAAGTAATCATAGAAACTTGTCTACTTACAAATACTGAAAAAGTGATGGCATGTAAACTTGCTGTTAAGGCTGGAGCTGATTACGTTAAGACATCTACTGGTTTTTCAACTGGTGGGGCAACTGTAGAAGATATCCAATTAATGCGTAAAACAGTAGGCCCTAATGTAGGTGTGAAAGCTTCTGGTGGTGTAAGAAGTCGTGAATCAGCTTTAGCATTGATTGAAGCTGGTGCAACAAGACTTGGGGCTAGCTCCGGAGTGTCCATTGTTTCAGGCGGAGATGCAAAAACAGATTATTAAATTACTTTTGGTCTTTACTCTTAGGAATAAAAGACTGGGTGGGCGAGGGAAATTAATAAAGAAGGAAATAAAATGAAAGGAAAGTTGAATAACCTCATAAATCTTTCTGAAAAAGGAACGACGATGAAACAAGAGCTCCTTGCTGGTTTCGTCTCATTCTTCACAATTGTATATATTATTGCTGTCAATTCAAGTATTTTAGCAGATGCAGGTATACCAATGCAGGCTGCGGTTTGGGCAACGATCCTAACCTGTGTAGCAGGGTGTTTAATGATGGGAATATGGGGGAATTTGCCCCTTATCATAGTTCCAGGTATGGGTCTCAATGCAATGTTTACTTATACCTTTGTCCATTCCATGGGCCTAACATGGCAAGAAGCGCTTGCTGTAGTATTCATTGCTGGATTATTATTTGCTATCATTGCCTTTACCCCACTGTCGGATATTCTTGCTACGGCGATTCCAAGTTCGTTAAAGGATTCTATTAGCGTTGGCTTAGGCTTATTTTTATCCTTGCTAGGATTAGAAAAAAGTCAACTGATTGTAAGAGGAGAACATTCTTTAATTAGTTTAGGGGATATAAGTAGTCCCCAGGTCATTGTGTTTATCCTAACGCTCATTCTTGCTGTGATTCTATTTTTACGAAATGTTTCAGCCAACTTCTTAATCACTATTTTTGTTGGAACAATCATTGCTTGGATGTTCGGACTTGTGGATATGAGTTCGTTAAAAAACGGCTTTGGAAGTGCTTCTGGTGATTATGGATCTGTGTTTGGTGCAATGACATTTGCAAGTATGACGTCCATCACATTTTGGATCGCCGTTTTTTCCTTAACAATGGTACTTGTCTTTGAAAATATCGGATTGATTAGTGGACAGTTAGGACAGCTGAATCAAAGTGAAAAGTATGGTAAAGCTTTTCGGGTTACCGCGATTTCGGCAATGCTTAGCGGTATATTTGGTTCTAGTCCTACTGTTTCGACAGTTGAAACGGCTGCAGGGATTACTGCAGGAGGAAGGACGGGAATTACATCAATCGTAACGGGTCTGTTATTTTTATTGTCAATTTTCTTTATTCCATTTGTAAGCATTATACCTAATAGTGCAATTGCACCAATACTTATCATTATTGGAGGATTAATGCTACAAAATGTGAAAAGTATTAATTTCGAGGATTTATCAGAAGTAATTCCAGCTTTTTTAATTATTATTATGATTCCTTTTTCATATAGTATTGCTGATGGGATTGCATTTGGATTTATTGCCTATCCGATTGCAAAATTAGTAGTTGGAAAAGCATCCCAAATATCCATCTCCCTATATATTATCTCCGGTTTATTTTTATTAAATTTTATATTGCACGGTGTTTAAAAGGATTAAGCCTCATTGCTTGATCCTTTTTTAACAAAGAACTTGGTAAATAGTACATATGGCTGCAGATAAAGTCAAAAGATACTTTGTCTGCATTTTGTTGTTGATTGAGTTCAACTTACCACGTTGCTCATCATTCCGGATCCCGGAACCGCAACAGATGCTGATAAGTCGCTATCCTATAGTCTGTTTGGAACGAATACTGGTTCCATACACTCGAATCCTCGCTCGTTTCCTCTGTTTCAAGTAAGCGAAGTTCATTCGGCTTCAATGTCATGATTTTGGAATCGATCACTTTCATTTCCTCGTTGCTGCTGTTCAAAGCACGTATTTTCACTTGTACTTCCTGTGTTTTGCTTAAGTTGTTTTGAATAAAATATTGGTTGCTATATGGTGTGCTCCGACAACTTGTACTCCGCAAGCATTCTCTTTCAGAACTTACTAACGCGATAGAAAATTCCTCTGTGTCGGCGTTCTGAGTGGCAGCCATCGCTTGATTGATAGACGCAGCAAAAGCTACTTTTTTACCGGTAGGTGCTGCGATGAATAAAATGATAAATAAATGAATGGCGAAACATAATGCTAAAATATTGACCGTTTTTGGATCATGGATTGACTTTGGCAATTGCTTGCCCATCGTGATTGTGACAAATACATTAATGATCAAAATAATCCCCGCAACAAGACCGACGATTGCCATGCCGATGACCGTTTCTATATTTGTTTGGAAAATGGGAAAGCCATACGTTTTGAATAAATAAATATGTATCAATATACTACTGAACACCAATATAATGAGCAAGATGACAGGAGTTTTCCAAGAAATCTTTTCTCTTTTTCCTAATTTAAAATCGATCGATGTCCAAAGAAACCAAAGACCTGGAATCGAAAAAATAAGTATTGAAACCATAACGAACAGCATGATTGGCACCTCCATTCACTGTTGAGTACATATACGAAACTTTGCAGGAAAGGTTTCATTCATCAAGGTGTATAGACAGCCGGAGATTATTCAAGTTCAAAAAGAATAAAAAAGTATAAAAAGCCTTTCAAATCCCGATGATGGAGCACTTTGAAAGGTCTTTAACGATCGTTATTCCGAAATTCACTTTGCAATAAAGATGAATTTCATTATTATAATGAACCGGACGTCATATACTGAAGAGATTTTGATGAAATCTATTTTAAAAGTGCATACTACTATGATACCTTAAAAAGGTGTTTAAAATTAAAAAACACATATTGTTTGGAGGTAATCTAATGAATAATTCGGATACTTACAATGACTTAAAAATAATTTGCCCTGAAGATTGTGGAAATGCACCAAAAAAATATTTTCTTAAGGAAGTAAACATTGCTTTTGCTAAAAACGATTTGAGTTTTATTAAGGATAATATTACAGATGATTTTAATTGGAATATAATTGGAAGGAAATTAATCCAAGGGAAAGAAAGTTTTGTTGAAACATTAAAACAAATGCAGAATAACAAAGTAATAGAACTGCACATTAGTAACATTATTACCCACGGTTATGATGGTTCTGTAAACGGTACCTTCATATTAGAAAATAAGAAGAGTTATGCATTCTGTAACGTGTACAAATTTATAAGTCCGCGTAATAATTCGAAAATAAAAGAATGTACTTCTTATATAATTGAATCATCTTAATATATTACAAAAGTTGAAATCAGATTGATGAAGGTTAATTTTGTGTCCCATTACGACATAACTGTTAAGACTACTCAAGCTGTTGCAGAGTAGTCTCGGCCCAGTCGGAAAACGAGCCGGTACCGTTGCAACTAGGACAAGTCGGATCGATAAATGCATCCGTGACAAAAAATCCTCTGCCGGAACAATCGGGGCACGTACCCTTGCGGCGGTTGATATTTATCTTCTTTTTAGTTTGAGTGGTGTTCCATTCAGATATTCTGTTATTTATTTTGTTAAAAATCTCTATGTCAATTCACCTCAGAATTTATTATGAGGAGTCCTAAGGTATATTATTCATCTGTTTCTGTTTTGGTTCAATTTTCGAACAATGAATGACATTTACCGAAGATATTACACGGTCGACACATAAAGCGAAGGAGTGAAAAGTTAGAACGCTTGTTTAAAGCGCTCAAACAATAGCGTGCATTTTCCACTCAATAGATCACTTTCCATAATACATGTGGTGATGATGGGGGTGGACATAATGCGTATGGTGTGGATGGAATCCTTGATGTTGAAACTGAGTCTGATTAATCCCATAAGCATGGTGGTGCATTGGATGGATATGATGATGCATTGCGTGAGCATGATGGTGCGCTGGATGAGCATGATAACTGTGCATATGATGATGCATTTAATCACCTTCTTTTTTTTTTTTTTTTTGTTCTATACACCATATGCCTTTAAGAAAAAACATGAAACCTTAAATAAGTGAAATGGTTGAATGTCATAGTACAAACTTACAGGAAAAACGATGCCCCTTAAACACTTATTTATCAATACCATTCTCATTACTCGCATTCCTTCAATCAGGAAAGTGCGGGCTTTTTTATTGGTTAAGGAAATTATAAAATTTGTCGCTTGTGGATAACTGTTTACGTTGCGGTAGACATCCAGCTCCAGCGCCCAGCGACTAGCAAACTTTCGGTGCCTGCTTGCGTAAGTCAACATCGATTCACCCTTTGGTGTCTAGCTACAGGCGGTAGGGGCTCGAGGTCAAATAACCCTTCCTAGGTTCAGGAACATTTGCTTGTCGCCCCTAAACAACCGCCTTCTGCTTTTCGTGGTTCATCGTGTTTCCTTTATCTCAGGCCAACAGGATGTTGGTCAGAACGGCGTTGCGACGTACAAGGATGTACTAGTGCAGACGAAGCGACAGGACGTCGCGATTGAGTCTGCCGCCAGGACGGCGCGTCTTTAGCCGTTCAACCTTATTACCTTAAGTTTGTGCGTCGCTAAACGGGCGCTTGCGCTTTTGTTCTGGTCTAGGAAATTATAAAATTCTCGACTTGTGGATAACTGTTTACGTTGCGGTTTGACATCCAGCTCCAGCGCCCAGCGACTAGCAAACTTTCGGTGCCTTCCTACGATAAGTCAACATCGATTCACCCTTCGGTGTCTAGCTACAGGCGGTAGGGGCTCGAGGTCAAATAACCCTGAACCCAGGAAGGGAAAAACCGCCCTTCCTAGGTTCAGGAACATTTGCTTGTCGCCCCTAAACAACCGCCTTCCGCTTTTCGTGGTTCATCGTGTTTCCTTTATCTCAGGCCAACAGGATGTTGGTCAGAACGGCGTTGCGCCAGGACGGCGCGATTTTAGCCGTTCAGCCTTATTATCCAAGTTTGTACGTCGCTAAACGGGCGCTTGCGCTTTTGTTCTTTGCTTTAGATAACTCCGAAAAAACACGCTAAGGATTAAATTCATTTAGAGAAGGGTACTTAAAAAAGGTAGTACTACATTTTCCAAAATATGTTCGAAGGAGGTTTAAAAATGAGAAAGGCAAGAGGGGTAGTCGTGGCTTTTGTATTGGGTTTAATGCTTGTAGTAGGAATATCACCACACCAGGCTTCTGCTGCTTGTAATGGACACGGTTTTGTTAATGAGTACACTGAAGCTTATGATTGGCCTGGGGGAGAGGTCATTGATGTGTACCTGCCTGGAGAAGATATGTCCGTGCATGGAAATATGTTAGATAATGGATGGACATATAGGTGGAATGGGGGTGGATTTATTCAAACTAAAGATTTCTGGTATTTTTCGTGTGAGGGGACCCCTTAATCAATAAGACACGCTTTGTCGAAGCCGATTCATCTCATGATTGAAAACACGAGTGTTCTTCTTGGCTAATTCATAAAGTCGCGCCGTTTGTGCACCGCTTAAAACAAAGTTATACCGTTTATAAAAACGATGCGCTCTTTTGCCCCCTTGGATTTAATTGTCTAAAGGGGTGTTTTTGTGGCGAAAAGAATATCTAAAATATATAAGTTGAAAAAATAAATCACATTGGAATGGTGGGGAAACTTTCGTAAAGTATCGGTTATCCGGGGAATAAAAATATTCGTTGTCGTTGGTTTTGTCAAAAAACTAAACTGATTTACTTGCTAATATAATTAATTCATCGAGATTTTTAATCACGGTTTCTTTTTTCGATGGGGGCAAATCCGAAATATTTGCAAGGATTTCCCTTCTTTTTTGTTTCATTTGTTGTAAAATTTCTTTATCCATTTTTTGTAGGTCGCGCCTGCATTCTTCGTTCATCTTTATTTAATCCTTTTCTTTTAATTATTAATAACTTTGAAGCTGGACTGGACTAGCTGGATTCGAACCAACGATCACGGAGTCAAAGTCTGTTGCCTTACCACTTGGCTATAGTCCAAAAAAATCCCCTTTGCAGGGGATAATTATTATTGGTAACGGTTTTGTTGATTTTGTTGCTGGGCTGAATTTTGCTGTGCTTGAGCTGTAGCTTGTGCTTGCTGTATTTGTTGTTGAGCCTGTTGAATCTGTTGTTGTGCTTGTTGAAATTCGCTTTGTTGTTGTGCAGTAGCTTGAGCCCCTGCTTGGTTTTGAACTTGTTGTAATTGTTGCTGTGCTTGTTGGAGCTGTTGTTGAGCCTGTTGCAGTTGTTGTGGATTGGCATTTGCCTGAGCAGCTTGAACAGCCTGTTGTGCTTGTTGAGCAGCAGTAATAGCTTGCTGATACTGTTGTTGATTTTGATTATTTTGTGGCATATTAAAAACCTCCTGCACTCGCAATATTTGCTAAAGGCTAACCTTTAGCTCTGTTTATTCTGTATTAATTTTTTAAAATTATTCATGTGCAAAGGAAAATCGCTAAAATTTAATATAAATTGTTCTTCATTACGATATCCATTTGCATTTGGATGAAGACGAAAAAAGTTAGTTACTGGCGGTTAGGGCTGGTATCAAGAAGAGGGAAAACTTGTTCAACTACTTAAAACAAGTACTCAGAACCATTTGGTAGAAAAAATGAAAAATAAATCGGAATAGGATACAATAAGATTCAAATGTCTTTCCTAGTCTAATCTTAAATATGGTTCCAACCTAGCCTATTTTATTTTCTAGCTAACAAACAATTTTAGAAAGGTAGGTATCTTTAACATGATTATGAATAAGAAAAATGAACAAGTTTTCGTTGAAAGTGAATTTGCTCCTTTGAAAAGAGTTGTTCTAGCGCAATCACAATTTTCTGTACCCACCAAAGAAAATATGCAGGGTGAGCAGTTCCTAACTGAAGATTCATTAGAAGTATTAAAAGATGCATACGGTAAAGATATCGCAGATGCTTTACCAGAGGTACAAAAAAAGTGGGAAAATGAAAAAGAGAACTTTGAAAAACTGCTTAAAAAATATGAAGTTGAAGTAATCCGGCCTAGATTACTTACTGAAAACGAAAAAAAAGATGGAAAAGGGGAGGGGTATAGCAATTTCTTTGCAAGAGATCCCTTTTTTGTTATAGGGCAAATGATCATTGAAGGCAGTATGAAATTCGGTCACAGAAAAAAAGAAATTATGCCTATACGCCATATTTTAGAACATGAAGCAGAGCAGAATGAATGTCTTTATTTATCTGTGCCACAGGCGGATAGATTAGGTGAATTTTATGATATGAAAGGCCCTTTTCTTGAAGGCGGTGATGTTTTAGTTCTGAACAAAGAAATTTTCGTAGGGACATCAGGTCTTGCTTCTAATCACGAAGGAATAGTTTGGTTGCGGAACTTTGTGTCAAATTTCGGGTATACAGTCACGGAAGTACCACTTCACCCTAAAATATTACATTTAGACTGTGCGTTAAGCTTGGTCAAAGATGGATTAATGATTATTTGTGAAGAAGCATTTCTCGAAGGTATTCCAGAATCTTTAAAAGAGTGGGATAAAATATCTGTTTCTCTCGAAGATGCACAAAAATTAATCACAAATGGATTACCTTTAAATGAAGAAGTATACGTAACGGACATGGAATTTCAATCAATAATTGGTGAACAATTAACCAAGAAAGGGATAATGGTTGAATACATTGATTACAGTGTATCTAGAAGCTTTGGTGGCTCATTTCGCTGTACGACACAACCTTTATTACGAATGAATGGGTAAATCTAAAAATGGAGTGCTGTGGGTTTAAAAGATAAGGAAAATTTATAAAACGAGGATGTATCATGACTAAACATAAGATTTATACAATGAGTGTTGCGAGTGTCTATCCCCATTATGTTACGAAGGCGGAGAAAAAAGGACGTACGAAAACAGAAGTCGATGAAATCATCCGTTGGTTGACAGGATATAGTCAGGAAGAGTTAGAAGCGCAGCTGGAAAAACAGACAGACTTTGAGACCTTCTTTGCGGAAGCTCCCCAATTGAATCCTTCACGGGCTTTGATCAAAGGTGTGGTTTGTGGTGTTCGTGTGGAAGACATCGAAGAACCAACCATGCAGGAAATTCGCTATTTGGATAAGCTGATCGATGAGTTAGCAAAGGGAAAAGCGATGGAGAAGATTTTACGGAAATAATAAACGAAGAAACGCCGATTCCATATAAAAAAAATCGGTGTTTTGATGTGTGATTTAATTTTTACGACTTCGCTGATAGAATTTGCGTATATGCTGAGTTTATCCCATAGAGTTAACTCTAATGCAAAGGATAAAGAAAGAGCCACTTATTTATTTATCTAAAATATAGGCGGCTCTTCCTATTAGTTCGTAATAGAGTTCTACAAAAGGCATAAGGAGGTGGAACGATCAACTGGTCTTTCGTTCAAAACGGACTGGTTGATGAAGTCAGCGTTATCTTGGCCCTTGTTCCGCAATCGCACTGTTAATGGAACATTTATTTAGCACTGCCCAAGAAAATATTTTGTCGCGCCTAAATTGACAAATCAAATGATAAAAACTCAGGCAGTTGTCGTTCATGTTTGTCGAGCATAATCTGTTCTGGCTTGATGCCTTGCTCACGCAGTACTTCAATGTTCTGCTTAAGGAATTCGTCACTGCCGACAATATAGAAGAGTCCATCCTTGTCTGCCGCAAGCTTTTTCACTTCTTCATAGTAGTCTTTACGGTTATCGACGAACTGTGATGTGAACTTCTTGTCAGATGCGGATGAAAAAATATCAGTGAATAAGAAATTCTTTGATGAATCGATGTTCAACGAATGGATTTGATTGACGTTGTCTGCACGTTCAAAATAATCAAGTACAAGCGGTCTAAAAGTTGCCAGACCAACACCTGATGACAGCAGGTAAACATTTTTGTCTTCTCTTTTAAGCGGTACATTCGAATGGATTTTAAATATTGCAACCTTATTACCGACTTCAAGTGTTCTTAAAATGGCTTTAAACTCAGAGCACTGCTCTCTGATGCGTGTTGTGATCCCGATTAAATTTTCGTACGGTAAAGTAGAGATTGACATATGACGAATCAGGCTGCGGTTTGGCTTATCCCCGGCATTAAAACCTTCCAATGCCAAGTGAATATGGGCGCCTTCCTCCCATGTAAGGCCTTCCGGACGGTCGACTAAATATGTTTTAACCTCCGGCGTTTCATCAATAATCTTATTTATTTTCGTCCAATATATTTGCATTATATTCTCCCCTTACTCAATTATAAATATCGTTACTATCTAATATACAATAAGTGATAACGATTCTCAATTAAATGGATTGATTATTTCAGAAAATTTATGTGGTTTAAATCCCTGGCAAATTAGAAAAATCTTGATGGAAAAGCAATATATATCAAAAAATCACCTCGCTTTTTTGCTATCTTAATTGTGAGGAGGTTACAGGAAGAATGAGGTACCGTCCCATAATCCAAAAAACAATTGAATTTATCGAGAAAAACTTACAAGAAGAACTATCCTTAGAGCGTATTGCTCAATATGCTGGATTTTCAAAGTATCACTATCATCGTATTTTTCAAAAAGAGATTGGTGTAACAGTCTCTGAATATATTCGCTATCGGAGAATCGCTAACTCAGCTAACATGCTACTTAATTCGGATAGGAGGATAATAGACATTGCTTTCTATTATCGTTTTGAAACACAAGAATCATTTACTCGTTCCTTTAAAAAATATTATGAATTACCACCAGGACAATATCGTAAAATCATGAGTAAATTAACTGTGCAAAGGGAGGAATTAATGGTGGAAAAGACTGACCCGTTACTAAAAGGCTGGCAATTAAGTGGGAGTCATCCATTTCATTATCAGATTGGGATTGATAGGGAGAACATTCATAAAGGAAATGCATCTGGTTATTTAAAATCAGTTTCCGCTCAAACTCAAGAGGAATTCGCGACGATGATGCAACAATTTAAAGCTGAGAAATACCTTGGCAAAAGATTAAAATTATCTGGATTTATCAAATCAAAAAATGTGGATGGATTCTGTGGTTTTTGGATGAGAGTCGATGACGCACTAGGGGATGTGCTGCAGTTTGATAATATGAGTGACCGCCCCATTATAGGAGATTCTGAATGGAATCACTACTCTATTGTTTTAGATGTTCCTACTAATAGTGCAGTCATTGCCTTTGGTGTTTTACTCTCAGGAAATGGGCAGGTGTGGATAGATGAACTTACATTTGCGGAAGTTGATCAACAAACACCAACTACCAATATTGATTTTTCCGTTCAACTTTTAGATGAACCTGTCAATTTATCTTTTGAAGGTTAAAATTTTTAAACTATCTGAAAGGAAGGATGGTATGTCTAAATTCAAAAAACAAACTATTCATATCGTATTAGGTATCGGAATTGTAGTCGCCATTATGGCGGTAAAGTTTATGGCAGGGAATATGATTGCTCGCTTTTTATTTAATTAAAATTGCCAAGCTTTAATGGAGTAAGAGAATAGAGGAGGGGGGTACCATTTTTGCCTCTTTCTTCTTTTTTATTGTGTGCCTGTTGCTATTTGCTAAATAGTTGGTATATCAGAGAGGTGAGCGGAGGCCACAGGCTTAGGAACGCTTGTTTATGCATGGAATTGAGGTGTATAATATACCCGTCGATGTGAAGCGTAAGGGAGAAAGGTAATTCGGAATTAGGAACATAAAATGTTCAGAAACTCTTTAGATTTAGGCCAACAGGATGTTGGTCATTCAGGCGGCGATTTGTGGAGCGGTGAATTTAGTCTGAGTTCATCTTGCATTAGTGGGGGATAGAAGAAACCCGCCACTGCTTGAGTTTCACTTATATGAAAAGAGGTGGAAATAATGAAACTTGTCGGTGTATCTGGAGCACTTGCTGGTGAGAAAACATCTGTCGCTGTACATCGTGTTTTGGCTGCAGCTCGACTTCATGACTCGACTGTAGAGACAGAATTAATTGACCTAAGAGATTTCGACATTGAATTTTCATCTGGACTCCCTTTGGCAACTTATAATGAAGATACTCGGAGTGTTATCCATAAAATTTTATCTGCAGATTTTCTCGTTTTCGGCACCCCCATTTATCAAGCATCTCTTTCAGGTGCTTTAAAAAACCTGCTTGATCACTTACCCGAATACGCATTTCGACATAAAGTGACAGGGATGGTGGCAACAGGGTGGACAAATAAACATTTTCTTGTCTTAGAATACCATTTAGGCTCCATCCTATCTTATTTTAAAGGGCTCGTTCCAACAGGAAATGTCTTCATCCACAATGATTCCTTTGATATCGAAACGGATGAAATTACAGATAAACGAATTTCGGAGAGAATCGAAAAACTTGCCGAAGAAATGATTTATTTGCAACGTGGGATAATGAACAGAAACAAATCTTAATAAGATTGTTTAATAAACATGGTAGCAATTACGAATAAACTATGTTGGTTTCCTCGTTTTATACCATTCTTCAAGTAAGAAAATGAATGATTTGACGCTTCAAATGATTATTAAGCGGCGAAATCTTGATGATTATATTGATAGCAATTTTTCAGGTATTCCATTACGGTATAATCATTTCGCAGAGGTGCAACTATGAATGAACTAGGTGAAGAAATCAATAGAGGAGAAAATCTCACAACATTTTATCAAGGAGTAAAAGATTGTGTTCCAACATTAATTGGTTATATCAGTATTGGAATTGCGATGGGGATTGTTGGAGCCTCATCCAATCTAAGTATACTAGAGGTCGCTCTTTTATCGATTCTCGTTTATGCGGGTGCAGCTCAATTTATAATTTGTGCATTGTTCGTAGCAGAAAGTCCTATTTCAGTGATAGTATTTACAACTTTTATCGTAAATTTACGCCACTTTTTATTAAGCATGACATTGGCTCCCTATTTTACAAAGTATTCTTTAATGAAAAATATCGCGATAGGGACCCTTTTAACAGATGAGTCATTTGGTGTGGCTGTTAATAAAATTGTTAAAAAAGCAACTTTCAATGCTAAGTGGATGAATGGGTTAAATGTTACAGCTTACATATTTTGGATTTTATCTTGTGTGCTAGGGGCCATCTTTGGTAAATGGATTTCAAATCCAGAAATATTAGGATTAGATTTTTCTTTAACAGCTATGTTTTTGGCCTTGCTTGTGTTGCAATTAGAAAACATAGAGCATAGTAAATTAAAGCTTTATCTATCATTAATTGTTTATGTAGTTCTCTTAATGTTGGTACTCTGTCTGTTTGTCCCTTCTTATCTAGCCATTCTCTTATCAACTATAATTGTTGCAACGATTGGAGTGATAAAAGACAAATGAGTATTCAATTATCCATATTAATCATCATTTTAGGCTGTGCAATCGTAACTTTTATCCCGAGAATTATTCCGTTTATCGTTATAAGGAATATTCAGCTACCGAAAATTGTAATTAAATGGCTATCGTTTATTCCTATTTGTATTTTTACTGCACTAGTCGTTGATAGTTTTATCATCCAAGATAATAAATCATTGCTATCCATTGATTGGAGTATTCTTGCGGCTATTATACCAACACTTATTATAGCTTTATGGACAAAAAGCTTGTCCGTTACGGTTATAGTTGGAATAATATGTATGGCTTCTGTTAGGTTTTTGTTTTAATAAAGCCATCGATTGAAAAGAAGGACACGGGTCTCGGTGGCAGACAGCTCAATAAGCATTATGGATACATTATAGTTAGAAGAAGAAAGAGAGGATGGAGATGGGCAATAAATTAAAATCCAGAAGTGATTTTTCAACAGAAAGGGAATATATGTCATATACAAAAACAAGCGATTTTTTACTCAATTATTCATGGAAAGGCAAGTCGAAAGAAACGATCATTAATGAAATGGCTTTACCTGATTTTGAACAAGTTTATCTTGATGAAGCAATTGAATATCTTACAAATCAAAATGATTTTTCTGGCATGTCTTTAGACCGATTCATTTTAAAGCGTTTAGATGAAGATGAAGAAGCAGACGAATTCAACCCTAATGATATAATCTTCATTGAAAGAGAGGAATAATTATATGTATCCTTACAGGGCAAGGATGTGCCACCAAAGCCGGAACCAAGTATAAAAGAAAATAAAAACACAATCAAGATTCAAGGCCACCGTAAGCTTATCATCGAGAATTACATTTGCATATTATCTAGTGAGAGAAGAAGAACAAAAATACCAAGATCCTATTTAGGCCGGAGATTCGAAATAATGTGCTATTTTTTTACGATTATTTCAGCCGTTACCTATGGAAAAATGCCCCTGAATGAGGGACATTTTTCTTGAATTAAAACTTTAGGCTTTTCATCGTCTTGCCAAGTTTAATTTTTCCATATTTAGTGAAGATTAAGTAGATCGCGAAAAGCAAGATGACACTTGCCACCATAAGAGTTCATGATATGTCTTCTCCATGATCAGCATCTAGAAGGCTATATTGAAATTCCCATATTTCACTATCATTTAACTCATTCAAGGATAGTTCTAAATTATTTCCCAAAAAGACCGTTTCACCGTCGATGGCGACAACCATCGCCTCAATGGCATGATCACCATCTAGCTTTCTATATACATCACCAATATTCGGCATTTCACCTTGGAGAGTTTTTGCAGGGTGATCAGAATCGGCGCTTGTTAGATCACTATCGGCCATATTTTTATCTAAATAATCTATAGGATGACTGTCATGATCACGGCCCGGGACCATCAGTAAATATTCGATATGTTTGACCCCATTAAACTTAGTTGTGATAACCCCATGGGTTTCAACAGACGATACAATTTCAATTTCGTTTAATGAATAGTGATCCGTGTAATCAGGGCTTGGATTCGTAATTAAGATATAGTCCCCTTCTTCAGCTTTTTTATCCTTGTGAAGTGTATAAGCCTTATGGTTGAAAATAAAGCTGTCAAGATGTTTGGGTTTATACCTTTCAACTCTTGAAGCATTGGTTAAATGCTGTGTTAAATCTTTCAATTTGACAAGATGGACGGACTGTTTGTATATAGGCTTCACAGAATATACCCTGTGTAACTCATTGTTAAAATAGACAAATTGTCCTTTTCTTACTTGATACAGTTTCATATATAATTCTCCTTTCAGATCACTTTTAAAAAGCTAGCAAATTTAGTGAATAATACCTAACATTGGTTAACCTTCCCTTGAAGTTATGTGAATATGACCAGTACTATTATCACTCTCCAAAAAATGTTTTCTTTAGTCTATAACTCAATACGGATTTTATGGTAGCATACTTTGCCCCTTACTGCCGAAACATTGGCATCATCTTTTTTTATATTCGTATCCATTTTAGAATTCACGTAATAATTTAGTCTTAAAACTCCGTTTTAAACATAAGTAGTCTTATTTTCCAGTTATCTAGTCATCAAAAAGACAATTGGCACTCCCTATTGTTTTTGTTTAAATAAGAACTAATGTTCGGTATAATAAAGGTAAAAATGGAGGTTAGGTATGTCAAATGATAATTGCAAGGGAAGTAGAATTGACCATGATCGCTTGTTTAAAGAGTTACTCCAGGTCTTTTAACAGCTTTCTTTGAAACGTATTTACGACTGACGGACGAACAAGAACATACATTGCAGGAAGAAGTAAAACGCTTAAATCCTAATGAGGAGGCGAAAGTCGTGGAATTGATGACTTCTTATGAGCGAAAAGGGATGGAAAAAGGAATAAAGCAAGGTAAACAAGAAGGCAAAATAGAAGGCAAAATAGAAGGTAAACAGGATTCCATTTGCACATTTCTGGAGGCGAGGTTTGGATCATCTGCAGATTCAGTGCAAAAGCAGTTCGTTCAATCAATAATTTAGAGTTGTTGGACGAAGTGTTAAAGAAAGTTTTTTCCGCAAAATCCTTGGAGGAGTCACAAAATATCATTGAAAAAACAGTAAAAAATAAATGACCGAGTAAACTCCTTGCAATCGCCTTACGCAGGGAGTTGTTTTACTTCAAAGAGCCAGTTATGTCGGAGGAACGGCTTGATTATTTTTAATCAGAATGATGTTATATCCGTCGGTAAAGGAATGCTGCGCTTTGGCTTTCTAACATTTTCCCGTAAATATATTCATCTTTTTGAACATCCTCTATAATGGGATAAGTCATTAAAAATTGACATGAAACGAGGTGGGAAAATGGAGTTGAGAGTGCTTCGGTATTTTATGACAGTTGCACGTATGGAAAGTATTACCCACGCGGCTGATGCATTACATGTCACACAGCCCACATTAAGCAGACAGTTGACAAATTTGGAAGAAGAGTTGGGAACGCAACTGCTTATACGAGGAAAAAGAAAAATATCACTAACGGATGCTGGTATGCTTTTGCTTCAGAGGGCAGAAGAAATTCTTGCCATTGCCGCTAAAACGGAGAGAGAATTTAAAGATCAACAAAATCTTGTAGGAGGCGAGATATCCATAGGGAGCGTTGAAGCGATTACCTCGCAAATGCTATCGAAGTGGTTAAAGGCATTCAACACGGAATATCCTCAAGTAAGCTATAGAATTTTTAGCGGGACCGGGGATGAGATAAAGGAAAAAATAGATAAAGGAATACTGGATGTTGGGATTTTATTGGAGCCGGTCAATATTGAAAAATACAGTTTTATCAGATTACCACAAAAGGAACGTTGGGGAATTCTCACGAAGAAATCTTCTCCCTTGGCACAGAAAGAACATGTGACCGCAAAAGATCTGGTTGGGGTCCCCCTGGTAAGTCCTAGTCGGTCTATTGTACAAAATGAAATTGCCAGTTGGTTTGGTGATGACTACGATGATTTACATTTTCTTGCAACCTATAACTTAATTTTCAATGCAGCCAGCCTTGTGGAAAATGGCTTAGGACATGCCATATGTATTGAAGGTGCCCTAGCCCCAAGGAGTGATCGCTCACTTTGCTTTAGGCCGTTTGATCCCGAACTTCAATCGGGGTCTCTAATTGTTTGGAAGAAACACAAGATTTTTAGTCCAACTACTGCTCGCTTTATTCAATTTATCAAACATGCTTTAAAGACATAATCAATAATAGAATATAGGTATTGGATACGGTTATTTATGCGGTGTTAAGATGAAGGTATAAACGCTAACGCGGGCCTCTCATGATTGCCAATAAATAACTTTTTTAATTTAAAAATATTTCACTTAGCCTTGTTCATTATTTACTGAGAGGGGGTATTCATATGAAGCGATTAAACGATGCACAACAAAATTCTAAGGGCGCAGGCAACCGTTTAGGGATGGCTGTTCTACTTGGTTTACTAGCCACATTTGGATCACTTTCCATGGATATGTATCTTCCAGGTATCCCAACGATTGCACAAGACTTTCAAACAAGCGCGTCCCTTGTACAATTAAGTTTGACCGCCTGTTTGCTTGGACTCGCGGGCGGACAGATTGTCATTGGACCATTTAGTGATGCGAAAGGCAGAAAAAGGCCTTTACTCTTTTTCCTATTGATCTATATGGTTTCCTCCATATTGTGTATGTACGCTCCTACCATAGGGGTGTTTATTGCTTTACGATTTATACAAGGGTTCTCGGCATCAGCTGGTGTTGTTATTTCCCGGGCGATAGTCAGGGATTTGTATTCCGGTGAAGAATTGACGAAGTTTTTTGCATTGATCGTACTTGCCGTGGGGATTTCACCAATACTTGCTCCTGTTTTAGGAGGTGTCGTTTTACAAGTAACCACTTGGCAGGGCGTGTTCGGCGTGTTGGCTATATTGACTTTGATGATAGGGGTTGTTGTATTCATTGCCCTTCCGGAAACACTTCCGCAGGCTAAACGTTCCAAAGGCGGGATCAAACAAACTGTCCGGACCTTTGGGGATCTCATCAAAAATAAAACGTTTATGGGGTATGCACTGGCACAGGGATTGATTATGGCAGGCATTTTTGCTTATGTCTCCGGTACGCCATTTGTTTATCAAGGGATCTATGGGGTTTCCCCACAAGTGTTTAGCATTTTATTCGCAATGAATGGGATCGGTATTGTCTTAGGAAGTCGAATGACAGGGCGACTGTCTTCGAAATTTCCCGAAAGTAAGATTCTTTCAACTGGCCTTTTCGGTTCTATAGTAGCCAGTCTGATATTGCTGCTGATGATTTTCATAAAGGCTCCACTTGTTTTTATTGTTATACCACTCTTTTTGATTGTTTCTTGCATAGGGATCGTCCAAACAACCTGTTTTTCATTAGCGATGGAAACACAAGGGAATCATGCGGGAAGTGCATCCGCTCTTTTAGGTTTACTTCCCTATATGCTTGGAGCTATTTCCGCGCCTCTTGTTGGTATAGCTGGAGAATCAACAGCTATTCCAATGGGACTTACGATTATGATAGCAGACCTTGGAGCGCTGGCAAGTTACCTGTTTCTTGTACGTAAACAGGCTCCCTCACGAAAATGGTTAAACAAGCGGTAGTCAAAAAGGGACCTCCCTCTAATGTAAAAGAGTTGACTTGGAGTCGACTCTACGGTGTAGGCTCATGATATGAGTATACAAAGGGCGGGATGAGGTTAAAAATACATATACTAAAGCGCTGAGGCCATGCCGTAGAAGGGCAAATACTATACCTGAATCCGTGACGAGTACTTCGGAATCATAAAAGGCGGTTCCGACTATTTCGATCTTATTCCAAAAGAATCGACGATCAAATTCAAATAAAATAATCTTTTTTCTTTTGTTGTCTTTTTTGAAGGCATGTTAAAGGTAGGAGAACGGGCCAGATTGTGATTCCCAAACAAGCGCGGGCCATCTATCAGATCCTTTAATAAGAATGGAATATACGAGATGGAGTCTCGCATATTTCATTTGCTGGCTGACTTATTATTTCATATATTCCACGCGATAATCCGAATACCCATAGAAATTAAAGAACCGTCAGAATAGTTGATCCTTTTTTCAAAAATCTTCTATTAATGGTAGGATAGTTTATCTTTATTCTATGGTAGAATGAAAAAAACATATATGGAAGGATGAGTACCATGAATGCTGTAGATATTATAAGAAATGAATTGTTAGCTGAACTTGAAACGGGGATTCGGTCGATGGAAAGTTTGTTGAGAAAGGTACAGGTGAAGGATTGGGAGTATCGACCGGCAGACAATATGCGCACTCTTAAAGAACTGGCTAAACACATCGCTTCTATACCAGAGGTGGATCTCAATCTTTGGCAAGAAAAAGACGAGGACACCATTCAAAAGTTAGAAGCAAAGTATGATCAATTAGAATCCTCCGCAGCCATGATTGAGGCCATGAATAACGGTTATGCTGATTATAAAACCTTTATGATGTCTTTGTCAGACCAAGACTTTTTGACTAAAAAGACAAAGCCGTTTTATTTAGAGGAAGGTGCTATTCAAGCACATTGGCTCGTTGAAGAGGTTTCCCATTTTTTTCATCATCGCGGTCAATTTTTCAACTATTTGAAGCAACTTGGTTACGATATAAACATGTTCGATCTTTATGTCTAAAGGTAAATGAATGGGAATGAACGTGACGGCTTAAAAGCAATAGTTGATGGAATCGCTAAGAGATAGCTGTGTACTGATGTGTATAATCTGTCCAACTGGTAATCATTATAAGTACACACGAGGGGGAAACGAATATGACAAAGAACAATCCAAAAGAGCTGTCACTTGAACAACGTGAAGAATTACTCAGAGTATTGAAAGCTCGTTTTGAGAAAAACATGCATCGTCATGAAGGTCTTGAGTGGGCTAAAGTTCAAGCCAAGCTGGAAACTAATACGGAAAAACTGTGGTCGCTCAATGAAATGGAAACAACGGGCGGGGAACCGGACGTTGTTGAATATGATGAACAAGCGGATGAATACGTTTTTTATGATTGTTCAGCAGAAAGCCCTAAAGGTCGCAGAAGTGTTTGTTACGACCGTAAGGCGCTGGAATCAAGGAAAAAACATAAACCAGAAAATAGCGCGATAGATATGGCAACTGCCATGGGCATTGAACTATTAACGGAAGACCAATATCGAGCGTTGCAAAAACTTGAACATTTCGATAGGAAAACGTCGAGCTGGGTGCAAACCCCCGCTGATATTAGAGAACTTGGTGGGGCCCTTTTTTGTGATTATCGCTTTGGACACGTCTTCGTGTATCACAACGGTGCGGACTCTTACTATAGTGCTAGAGGATTCCGTGGCTCGCTAAGAGTCTAAATGGAGAGGCTGCTTTACTTGCACCTCCATAAGATCGACTTAAACTTGAAAGGGCTGGCATTTTCATTTTATAAATGCTGGTCCTTTTTTTATTATCAGTTGGACTTACTTTATTTCTAATGAAAAGTTAGAAGAATGCTGTGTTGAACGGTTTTGATTTTCATGGAGATTTTCTTTAGGATATTGGTTGCATCCCCTTATGATCACATGTATACTATCTTCTCTAACAAAATAAGGAGGATGTTGTGATGACGGAATGGATAAGTGTCGAGCATGCGAACGAACATAATTTAAAAGATGTGAGTGTAAAAATCCCCAAGCGTAAATTGACCGTGATAACGGGGGTTTCCGGATCAGGAAAATCCACACTTGCACATGATATTCTTTTTAATGAATCACAGCGGCAATATTTAGAGGCAATGGGCATGCAAGGCATTGAAAAACCAAATGTTGCACATATATATGGTGCTTCCCCTGCGATAAGCTTAAAGCAGCAAGAAACGTCATCAAATCCTCGTTCGACAGTAGGGACAAAGACAGCCATGTATACAAGTTTACGTATGATCTATGAGAAGCTTGGTATCCGCTCCTGTCCAAACTGTAAGAAAAAAGTTAACCCTATTCAGGCCATTGAAGAAACAGAACATATAGATGGTGATTTCACTGTATTTCAAATTTGTCCCCACTGTGATCATAAGTATAAAAAACTCACACGAAGCCACTTTTCTTACAACACAATCGAAGGCGCTTGTCAGAAATGTAAAGGTATCGGTAAAGTCATCCAAATTAATGTAAATACATTATTTAATATGGAATTGTCCATTGAAAATGGCGCCATTACATTATGGAATGGTCGCTATCTAGAGTATCAACTTGATAATATCAAAAGGACCATGAATTATTACAATGTGCCAATTGAAGAAAACACACCACTCAAAAATTTTAACGCCTTACAATTTGCTTTGCTATGGTACAAGCAGTAAAGAAGTTCAAAACCTTACGGATAAAAAGGAGCCGAAAACGGTTGGGGATGGTAAATTCCAAGGTGTCATGACAAACCTTTGGCGTAAATATCAAGAAAAAAGTGGAGATATGGGGAAAGAATCAATCTTTTTTTATAGTGATAGATGTCCTGACTGTAATGGCACGAAATTAACCGAACAAAGTCGTCGTGTTAAAGTAATGGATCGTTCAATCACTGAAATCTCAACGTTAGATTTAGAGCAATTATTAGAATGGGTGAATGAGTGTAGCCTGAACTTAACAAAAGAGGAACGATCGGTAGTGGATGTCTATCTTCGGGATATAGAGACAAAACTTAAACGTATAAAACGTCTTGGTCTCGGTTATCTCACTCTAGAACGGGGGACAAACACTTTATCTGGTGGTGAAAGTCAACGTATTCGGTTATCAGCCATCTTAGATTCAGATTTAACAGATGTCGTTTATATTATCGACGAACCAACGGCTAGTCTTCATGCTAAAGACACAGAAGGCATCATTGATATTATGAAAAAACTGAGAGATAAAGGGAACACAGTTCTTGTGATTGAACATAATACGGATGTGATGAGAGAAGCTGATTATTTAATTGAAATTGGACCAAAAGCCGGCCGATATGGTGGCGAATTAATTGGGACCGGTACATTAGAGGATCTTAAAAATAATGAACAATCCCTAATCAAAGACTACATATCAAACAGAAGTCAACCTAAGCAAGACGTTAGACAAGCAGGGAAAACAGCCATCCATATTCAAGACGCCACGCACCATAATCTTGCTTCTGTCAGTGTAGCCGTTCCTACAGAATCGCTTGTAAGTGTAACGGGTGTCTCAGGGTCAGGAAAATCCTCACTAATTTTTGATGTCTTAGGGGAACAAGCTGGTAATGTTTCGGGATTAGAGCAATTTGAAGAAGTCATCACGATTAATCAAACAAGTATTACAAAAATGAGGCGCTCAAATGTAGCGACTTATACCAACGTATTCACTGACATTCGCAATGTTTTTGCCAAACTGGTAGAGAGTAAAGCACAAGGTCTTACATCTAAATACTTTTCGTTCAATACAAATGGTGGACGGTGTGAGACATGTGAAGGACTTGGCTATGTGATGAGTAATATGTTGTTTTTTAACGATATGGAAGTTGTCTGTCCCACGTGTAGAGGCAAACGGTTCAAAGAAAACATCCTCAATATCACGTATAATGGCTACAATATAAATGACTGTCTAGAGTGTTCCGTTGAAGAAGCAATAGACATTTTCAAGAGCGAAGCAAAAATCCATAAAGTCCTCCAATTATTAACTGAAATCGGATTAGGATACTTAAAACTGGGTCAATCCCTTACAACATTATCTGGCGGTGAAGGTCAACGATTAAAGTTATCCACTTCTTTAATGAAGAAAAATAAACAAAAAACTCTATTCTTATTAGACGAACCTTCAACAGGTCTACATCCTTATGATATTCAATATTTGTTAGAATTGTTCAATCGCCTAATCGATAAGGGGAATTCCATTATCATGGTCGAACATAACATCCATATGATTAACGCGAGTGATTGGATCATCGATCTAGGACCAGAAGGTGGTGTTAAAGGCGGACATATTATTGCCGAAGGGACGCCAAGTGAAATGAAGGCAAATCCATCATCTGTGACAGGACAATATTTATAAAGTAAAGACAGCAATGGATTCTGAATAAATTTTCATTTTTAGGGATCTATCAAGTTTATTCACTATAACTTTATTGTAAACCTACAATATTGTGGAGCTAAAATAAAATTGCCGTTTATCGCTTTCCCCCTTTGGATATCTTTGTCTAAAGGGGTGTTTTTAGCGAGAACATATAAAATCGGGACAAAAGCTCCGTTTTTTAGCTTTTTACAACCCCTACTCTTTATTTTTTTGGGGGATTGCGTTATATGAGTGGGCCGATTAGATGATATAATTATAAACTCTCGATCGTTCCCGTTTTCTCGGTTAAGTCAGGGTTTCAGGAGTGATTCCACCTGGATTGTTCCCGTTTTCTTGGTTGAGTCAAGGGTTCGGGCATGATTCCACCTAGATTGTTCCCGGTTACTTGGCTGGGTCATCGTTTCGGGAGCGATTCTCTATAAACGACTACGCACTTAAACTAACAAAGCTTTTGCTTTAGGAGGGAATGGAACGATGTACGAACTAAAAACGAAAGAAACAGATAGTAGTGTTATTGAATTTATTGAGAGTGTAGATCATCCTCGAAAACGCGAAGATGCCTATAAATTGTTAGATATTTTTACGGACACAACAGGGTATGAAGCGAAAATGTGGGGACCAAGCATTATCGGATTTGGAAAATATCATTATAAATATGCATCTGGGCACGAAGGCGACGCGCCACTCGTTGGTTTTTCACCACGAAAAGCTAAAATCAGTTTATATTTTGCAACAGGTGACACGCAACGAGACGAATTATTAAAGAATTTTGGAAAACACACAACAGGAAAAGCGTGTGTATACATCAACAAAGTGGCAGATATTCATGTGGATGTATTAAAGGCATTAATCAAACAATCTGTCACGTTTTTGAAAGAAACCTATCCGAATGAATAAATTCTTTACATCTTAAATTTTAATCCAAACAATGCCATTGTTGTTGTAATCTGCTTGCGATCATTTTGGCCAATTTTTTCAGAATAAAAAGGCCTAGATTGAAATAAAGGATTTTGCCAATGAAAACAGAAATAATAGAGGTAGAAAAAAACGAATACAAGGGGAGATCTTTGATGAAGAAACATCATGCGTTACAGTTATATGATTATCATGTTTGGGCGAACAACAAGTTTTTTGAAAGATTGAAAGAATTGCCTCAAGATATTTATGATCGGGAAATTCAAAGTGTTTTTTCTTCCATTGCGGAGACGCTTGTTCATATTTATATGACAGACACAATCTGGCTTGGTGTAATGCGAGAGAATAGTATGGATGAAATTCAAGCTTCCATTATAGAAGCGCAAGAAAAGACAAAGAATAGGGAACTTGAAAAAATGGAAGTACTGTTTGCCGATTTATCAAAGAAGTATCAAGATTTTTTCCACAATGAAGGTGATTTGGATAAAGAGATTTGCCCCGAACATCCTCAATTTGGTCGTTTAGAAACACATCTGTCCGAATTGGTTCAACATGTTGTGAACCATGGCACTTATCATCGGGGAAATCTGACAGCAATGATACGCCAACAAGGTTATTCAAGTGTTCCAACAGATTATGTTTTCTATCTTTATGAAATTAATTCAGCAGAATAATTTTTCGTGTAAATTCCAATTCGGCGCTTATCTATAAGTATGGTGAGTGTCTTTTTTTGCGGGAAAAAGACTGAATTGAGTATCATCAGGAATTGAAATAATTGGTATTAAATAGGGCAAGATCATAACATAAATTTTCCGCTTGACATTACCTAAGGGGGGTATGGTAATATAAAGAAGAATTAAAAATTAGGAGGGAATTTCAATGACAAATAAAACACTAAACGTACAAGGTATGTCTTGTGGACATTGCGTGAATTCTATTGAAGGAAGTGTTGGGGAACTGAACGGTGTGGAAATTGTGAAAGTTCATTTGCAAGATGGAACAGTCGATGTAACCTTCGATCCAGAAAAAGTCGACTTGAAAGATATTACAGAAGTAATTGAAGAACAAGGCTACGATGTTGCTTAAGAGGGGTGGTCGTGCTTTTCTAGCACGATCTCCTTTTTTTAAAAAAATATACCCTTATAAGGTATTTGTGAGGAGGCGAAACAACGATGGGAGCACAAAAAGAAGTAAGTTTGCAAATTCAAGGCATGACTTGTGCAGCATGTGCCAATAAAATTGAAAAAGGTCTAAACAAGATAGACGGCGTGGTAGATGCCAATGTCAATTTTGCGATAGAAAAAACAAAGGTTGTTTACGACCCTGAAAAAACAAATGTTCAAGATTTTGAAGACAAAATCGAGAAATTAGGTTATCACGTGGTACATGATAAACAAACATTTGATATTTCTGGGATGACCTGTGCCGCGTGTGCCAATAAAATCGAAAAACGACTAGCTAAAATGGATGGAGTTTCTAATGCTACGGTTAACTTTGCCTTGGAGAATGTCACGGTTGTTTATGACCAAGATCAAGTGACAGCTGGAGAGATGATCGAAGCGGTCAAAAAGCTGGGGTATACGTTAAAGGTGCAAACATCCAAAGAAGAAACGGCAAACAGTAAGGATGAAGAAGTGCGAAACCAGACTGGTAAATTCATCTTCTCCGCTATTTTGACGTTGCCGTTGTTATGGACGATGGTCACACATTTTAAGTTTACGTCCTTTATCTATTCACCAGATATGCTGATGAATCCATGGGTACAATTGGCATTAGCAACTCCTGTTCAATTTATTGTTGGGGCACAATTCTATCGAGGTGCGTATAAAGCATTACGAAATAAAAGTGCCAATATGGATGTTCTCGTTGCACTCGGTACTTCTGTCGCATACTTCTACAGCATTTTCCTCGGTATTGAATGGCAAATGAACGGTCAAGTGGGGATGCCAGTTCTTTATTTCGAAGCGGCGTCAGTCATTATCACATTAGTTATCCTTGGGAAGCTTTTTGAAGTGCGTGCCAAAGGACGTACAGGCCAGGCTATTCAAAAATTGCTTGGCATGCAAGCTAAAACGGCACGGGTAATTCGGGATGGGAACGAGCAAGAAATAGCTATTGAAGAGGTCATTGTTGGAGATACCATTATTGTTCGTCCGGGTGAAAAAATTCCAGTTGATGGGCAAATTATAAAAGGTGAATCTGCTGTAGATGAATCTATGATTACAGGAGAAAGTATCCCTGTCGATAAAAAAATGGGCGACATGGCCATTGGCTCAACGATTAATAAAAATGGAATGTTAACCATTGAGGCGACCAAAGTTGGAAAAGATACGGCACTATCACAAATTGTAAAAGTCGTAGAGGAAGCACAAGGAAGTAAAGCGGATATTCAGCGTGTAGCTGACCGTGTATCAGGTATCTTCGTTCCGATTGTTGTCGGGATTGCTATTGTGACGTTTCTTGTTTGGTTCTTCATCGTCGAACCTGGTGAATTACGCTCGGCACTTGTTCCTGCCATTACAGTTCTTGTCATTGCTTGTCCATGTGCACTTGGTTTAGCGACACCAACTTCAGTTATGGCTGGTTCCGGAAGAGCAGCGGAACTAGGTGTATTATTTAAAGGCGGAGAGTATTTAGAAAACACACGTTTATTAAACACGATTGTTTTAGATAAAACAGGAACAGTAACCAAAGGGGATCCAGAATTAACAGACGTTCTTCCTCAACCAGAATTCACGGAGGAAGAACTCCTATCTTTAGTAGCTTCCGCTGAAAATAGTTCGGAACACCCGCTTGCTGAAGCGATTGTGAAAGGTGCAAAAGCAATGGGGACTATGATGAAAGAACCAGAATCATTTAAGGCGATACCTGGCTTCGGTATTCGCGCTGTAATAGAAGGTAAAACAGTTTTTGTAGGTACAAGAAAATTGATGCACCAACAAGCTATCGATGTTACCTCTGTAGAAGAAGTCATGTCAAAACTAGAATTAGATGGTAAAACAGCCATGTTAATCGGTGTTGATCAACAGTTAGCAGGAGTGATTGCCGTAGCTGATACGGTGAAAGAAACATCGAAAGCAGCTATTGAAAGAATGCACGAGCTTGGCTTGGAAGTTATCATGCTGACAGGTGACAATGAACGAACCGCACAAGCCATTGGGAAACAGGTCGGCATTGACCGTGTCATCGCGGAAGTGGTTCCTGAACAAAAAGCTAATGAAATTAGGAAATTACAACAAATGAATAAAAAAGTAGCCATGGTCGGTGACGGTGTGAATGATGCACCCGCTCTAGCTGTTGCGGATATTGGAATGGCGATTGGTACAGGAACAGATGTAGCCATTGAAGCAGCTGATATTACACTGATGCGAGGAGATTTGCACAGTGTGGCGGACAGTGTAGAACTGAGCGCCAAAACGATGCGTAATATTAAGCAAAACCTGTTCTTTGCGTTTATCTATAATTCTGCTTCTATCCCGATTGCTGCCGTTGGTTTACTGGCTCCATGGGTTGCCGGAGCGGCGATGGCGTTTAGTTCCGTATCCGTTGTCCTAAATGCCTTGCGGTTACAACGTTTGAAGCTAAAGGGAGGGCAGTAAAGCTATGTCAATTAAAAAGTGGGTTTCTCTGGGGATTGTATATTTAGTATTGGTTATCCTAGCATATTCCTTAATTACTGGAAATAACCCTTTTCAAAGCGGACAATTAGACCATAATCATAAAACTACAGAAGTTCAAAAGGAGGAAGAGACAATGAATCATAGCGAACACAATCATCATGGCCATCAGGTTGACCCGGAGGTAAAGACAAACGTAACGTATAATGATGGAAAAGTTTTTATTAAATTGGAAGATGATAAAGGAAACCCACCAGAACTTACTATACAGCATGAAAAAGAGATGCATTTTATCGTAGTCTCTAATGATTTAGAGGAGTATTATCATTTACATCCGGAGAAGGAACAAGTGGGAACTTATATGGTAAGTCAAGCTTTAAAGGATGGCACCTATCAAGCCTTTATCGATATTGCATCAGAAAATAAGGCGTACCAGATCGCCCCAAACCCTGTACAGGTTGGAACACACGAAACGGATAAAGTAAGTCTAGAGAGTGAGGATAATTGGACAAAAGAAGTCGAAGGGAAGACCGTCACCTTAGAGGATGTTCATGCTACGGTTGGAGAAGAAGTTCCTTTAGTATTTGATACGCATGGAGAAACGCCTGATTCTTATCTGGGTGCCCTAGGGCATGTGGTGATTGTGGATGAAAATGTTGAACAATATATTCATGTCCACCCTGCTTCAGACGATACAACCACGTTTAATGCGCATTTTTCTAAACCTGGTATGTATAAAATTTGGGCGGAATTCAAGTTTGGTGATCATGTACACGCCTATTCGTTTATTATCGAGGTAAAGGAATAAACAAAGGTATTATAAACGAAAGGAGTGAGGTTTAGAGATGAAAAACTATCAACTTGAAGTCTACACTAGACCTACTTGCTCGGATTGCCAAGATTTGAAAAAATTCTTGCAAACTCATCATATTCCTCACAAGGAATACGATTTAGCTAAAGAACCATCAAAAGAAAAAGATCTACTGAAGATAACAGGAAGCAGAATTGTTCCAACACTTGTATTTTCTCACCCGTCCTTCTTAGGATGGATGAGAAAACCAAAAAGTATGATAGGGTTTGAGAGGAATAAAGAAGAGATAAAGAAGTTATTAAATGTAGGATAGCTATTGTGTAGCTTGATATCTCCATTAACTTTTTTAAATCCTGAACTATACCTTTCCGGTGTATGGTAAATACAATGAAACAAAATCAAAATTAAACAGTAATACTGGAGGTAATCATCATGTCTACACATGCTCAGACAATTTCGTAACCAGATCCTAAGCGTTGGAAAGCACTCTTTTTGTTGTGCATTGCGAATTTCCTTGTGATGATGGATTCGGCGATTATTCAGATTGCCCTGCCATCTCTCAAAGGAGCGCTCGGTTATAGTCAAGAAAGCTTACAATGGGGCATGAGTGCTTTTCTGAATATATTTGGAGGATTTCTACTACTGGGTGGAAGGTTAGCGGATTTATTCGGAAGCAGGCGTGGGTAATAGATAATCGGCATATGAGTTTTTAATGGAACAGGACTAGGATGTAACGAACATGATTGATGCCATGATGTCTTGGCAAGGTGAAATAGAATAAAGAAAGGTGTGATATTAATGGGAAAGAAAGTATTAATTGTTGGTGGAGTTGCTGGCGGGGCGTCTGTTGCTGCTAGAGTAAGGAGATTAGATGAGAAGGCGGAAATTATTATGTTTGAAAAAGGCCCACATGTTTCTTTTTCAAACTGTTCCTTACCTTATTATCTAAGTGGAATTGTGGAAGATAGTCAGGAACTCGTTTTAATGAATCCAAACAGTTTTAAAAGTCGATACAACATTGATGCAAGAGTGAATCAAGAGGTTGTAAGAATTAACCGTGAGAAGAAAACAATTACTGTCAAAGATTTGATTACAGATACAGTCTACGAAGAACCGTACGATTCATTAGTTCTTTCACCAGGAGCGACACCAATTCGACCGAATTTAGAAGGCATTGATAATACTAACGTGTTTACAGTACGTAATGTGGTTGATATTGAAAATATGTATGACTTTATAAAGCAAAACGCTATAAATGATATTGCAGTCATTGGTGGGGGTTTTATTGGAGTTGAAGTTGCCGAAAATCTCAAATTGGCGGGTTACAATATATCTTTAGTAGAGTTTGCCAACCAAGTCATGGTTCCTTTTGATTACGATATGGCTCAAATCCTTCATAAAGAAATGGCTGATAAAGGAGTCAATCTTATATTAGATGATGGATTAGCAAAAATTGACGATGACTACGTCGAAACCAATTCCGGAAGAAAAATAAATGCGGAGGCGGTCGTTTTAGCTATTGGTGTGAGACCTGAGACCTTTTTAGCTGAAGAAGCTGGTCTTGAAATTGGCGAAACTGGGGCAATCAAAGTGGATTCTAATTATGTCACTAGTGATCCGAATATTTATGCTGTTGGAGATGCCATCGAAGTATATCATCGATTATTACACAAACCAACAAGATTAGCTTTAGCAGGTCCAGCCCAGAAGCAGGCAAGAGCAGCTGCAGATCATATGTATGGGATCCCAAGTAACAATCAAGGGGTTATAGGCTCCTCATCCATCCATCTTTTTGATTTAAATGCAGCTTCAACCGGTTTAAATGCCAGAACAGCAGAACAAGCTGGTATTCCGCATGATTCTGTTTATGTCATGCCTGAAGATAAAGTAGGGTTAATGCCAAATAGTAACCCGATGCATTTTAAATTAGTATATGAATATCCAACTGGCAGAATTTTAGGTGCACAAGCCATTGGAAAAGGAAATGTCGATAAAAGAATAGATGTCATCGCAACCATGATTACGATGAATGGTACCTTAGAAGATTTAAAGGAGCTTGAATTAACTTATTCTCCAATGTTAGGAACAGCAAAAGATGTTGTGAATCACGCGGCATTAGTGGCACTAAATCAATTAGAAGGCCGATATAAAGAAGTGAAAGTTTCACAGGTGCGCGAATTAGTAGAGAGTAATGCTTTTATTATTGATGCTCGAGAAAAAGTGGAATATAACGCTGGTCATCTGAAAAATGCGGTAAATATTCCATTGAGTGAATTCAGACAAAGACTAGATGAAATCCCAAAAGACCAGCCTGTATATATACACTGCCGTTCAGGTCAAAGAAGCTATAATATGGTCATAGCTTTAAATAATTTAGGCTATGAAAATATATACAATATTTCCGGTTCCTATTTAGGAATAAACCTTTATGAATACTTTAATGATTTGGCTACGAAAAGAGAGAAGATTGTATCAGAATATAATTTTAAATAGTAATAGTGTAAAGGCAAATGAAAATGGTTATATCGTAACTAAGCCAGGCACTACTGAAACTAACATTCCCGAAGTTTTTGCATGTGGGGAAAGTCCCGGCTATATATGCCGGGGCTTGATCTTGATATAGGTTATTTCCGTCATCCCTTTATTACCCCGACTTTTTGGACAGCTCCGGCATTTCTATAGGAACAAGTTTGATCCATTTGTTTTTTAATGCTAGATACATGATAAGTACCGTTAACCCCTCAGCTACTGGAAAAACAAGCCAAATTGAATTAGAACCGAAGAGATTCGGAAAAATCCAAAGCAAAGGGATGAATAAGATAAAACTGCGACTTAAAATAATCCATGTCGCAATACGGATATTTTTAATTGATTGATAATATTCAACAAATACCATATTGATTCCCAAAAATAGATACCCCGCAAAAAAGTAGACAATCCCTATTTTCGTATAATCAATAATTTCGGGAATATCGATCCCGAATAAGTCGATAATAACCCCTTTTCCGACTAGGCCAACAATAAATACAGCTATCCCTAGACCAAATCCTGTAATCATTGCAATCCGGACAAATTGTTTCATACGTTGATAGAGCTTCGCGCCAAAATGGTAACTTGTAATAGGCTGTAGGGCTGCTCCAATCCCGATAAAGAGCATAAGAAACACCGTATGCATATAGTTGACCACTGCATAGGCTACGACCCCCGTTTCTCCGACATAATGGCTAAATGTAATATTGAATGCAACCATCATCACTGCGGTTGATCCTTCCACGATAAAGCTCGGAAAACCAATCGAGAAAATATTCTTTAATATAGAAAGGTCAAGTTTCGTATGGACGAACCCTAATTGTTTTTTCTTCGTTAAGAAGTGTGTAAGTAAAACGAGAATTCCTATGAAAGTACCGATTACTGTTGCATAGGCAGCCCCTTTTACTCCCCAATGGAAAATGAAGATAAAAAGATAATTTAAAATAATATTCACAACAGCTGTCACGATTAATCCTGTCATAGCGAGCGTCGGATTTCCATCGTTTCGGATAAAAATACTTAAAATATTCTCAAGTACAAAGACAATCCCAAACAAAAGGATAATGTGAAGATAATCGACAACATATGAAATAATTGCATCATTTGCTCCGAATAAATAAGCAAGTGGCTGTTCAAATAATAGACAGAATCCAATAATTAAACCTGTTGTCATAATTGCTAGAATAATCGAATGTGTAAATATTTTTTTCGCACGATGTTGATTGCTTTGCCCAAGTGCAATCGAATACAACGTGGCCCCTCCCATGCCAATCCACAAAGAAACGGATAAAATGACCGAATAAATCGGTACTGCGATGTTAACACCCGCTAGGCCTTTTTCTCCAACACCGTGACTGACGAATAGACCATCGATTAAAATATTGATCGCCATCAACATCATTCCGAATAAGGAAGGGATTAAATACTTCCTAAATAATTGAGGAGGCTCCATTGTTTGCATCATTGAATGATTGCTTTCCATAAATAATACCGCCTAAAATTTATATTTTTTGAATATCTTCATTCGACGTTTTACGTCCTTTCTATGCTATGATGATAAGGTATTCGGTTACCGTATAGTCAAGAGAGAAGAGGTAGATAAATGGAGTCGACAAAAAAGCTATTTACAACAGGAGAATTTGCAGATTTATGTGGCGTGAAAAAACAAACATTTTTTCATTATGATGATATCGATCTTTTAAAGCCAGAGTATAAAAACGAAAAGGGGTATCGATATTATTCCGTTCAACAAACAGAAGTTTTTAGCGTGATTGAGATGCTAAAGGAAATTGGGATGTCATTAGCAGAAATTAAAGATTTTTTACATTTCAAAAGCCCCAAGGATGCCATCGAATTATTAACGGATAAAGAAGAGGCAATGAAAAAGAAAATAGCAAAAATGCAGCGTACTCAGCAAATTATTCAAAACAAGAAAAAACAAATCGAGGAAGCATTACGGTTGGATTTTGACCGGTTTACAATCGAAGAAAGAGAAATAGGATACTATGTATTAAGTGGAGATATTCTCAACTGTTCCGATAAAGAATTTACGAAGTCAATTATGTCGTTTATTAAATATACAAAGCAAGAGGAACTTGATATAGGCTACCCTATTGGAGTTTTGATTCGTCAAGAGCAAGTAGAGGCAGGGGACTATTGGAATTATTCGCATTTTTATATGCGTGTGGATCAATCTGATTTAGTAGAACCTTTCATCAAAAAAGCCGGAAAATATGTGGTTGGCTATCATAAAGGAAGTTATGTGACGATTCAGGATACCTATGAAAAAATGAAAGCTTATTTGAGTAAGGAAGGATATCGTATATGTGGTGATAGCTTTGAAGAGTATGTAATTGATGAGGTAAGTGTAAGTGGGGAAGATAATTATGTAACAAAAATAATGATACAAGTAGAAGAAAAATAAGCAAGCGGCTCCTTTTCTTCTACCAAAATTAGTTGCAATTCTCCATTTTACATGAGTTCCTTATTTCTTTGCTTCTCTATTACACCTTCCTCTAAGCATACAATTGACAATTTCCTTTGTATTAAGATGACGTCCATTGCCCGCCGTTAACGTGAAGTGTTTGCCCGGTCACAAAACGCGAATCGTCGGAGGCGAGATAAACAAAGGTAGGGGCAACTTCAAATGGCTGGCCTTGGCGCTGCATAGGGTTACCTGCTAGTGTAACTTCATCTGCAGAGAAACTTGATGGGATGAGTGGAGTCCAAATCCGTCCAGGAGCAATGGCGTTGACCCGGATGCCCTGTTTAACTAAATTATTTGCTAATGCTCGCGTGAAACCAAGATTAGCTCCTTTAGTCGCTGTATAATCAATCAATTGCTCATTTCCATCATATGCGACAACAGAAGACGTATTAATGATGGAGCTTCCCGCTTTTAAGTATGGAAGTGCTGCACGTGTGGTATAGAAATGAGAGTAGATGTTCACTTTAAATGTATCATCGAACTGTTCATCAGTAATATCAAGTAAGCTCAATTGCTGAAATTGGATACCGACATGGTTGCATAGAACGTCTAATCGCCCAAATGCTTGGATGGTTTTTTCTACGATGTCGATGCACTGCTGTTTTTCCCTTAAGTCTCCTGGCAATAATAAACAGCGTTGTCCGAGTTCTTCAATTCTTGCCTTAGTGCGATTTGCATCCTCATGCTCATCTAGATATGCAATGGCAACATCTCCACCTTCTTTAGCAAAAGCGATGGCTGCTGCTGCGCCCATTCCACTATCACCACCTGTGATAAGGGCGACCTTCCCTACTAGTTTTCCACTTCCCCGATAATTCGGATTTTCAATGATTGGTCTGGGAACCATCATTTTTTCTACACCGGGTTGGCGAAGCTGACGTTGTTCTGGAACCGTGATCGGAATATCTTCGTATCGAGTTATTTTTCCGTAATTGGGATACAGCGGATAACCTTGCTCAGCTGACTTTTTCTGATATTTGTGATGATTTTGCGACATACTTATCCTCCTCGAAATAGCCGTTTTCCGTTACTTTATGTGACATAGGCGAATTAAGTGCATGGTAATGATCCGTTTGCCCGCACATTCCTGGTACTGGCTCAATCCTTCGAAAGGTCGAATAAAGTAAAGAAAAATCCTAGGGAGGTTATCACGTTGCATTATTATCATCCAGAGGTAAAGTTTTTGTTGGTAGATCATTCTGATGAACAGGTTGAGATGTTATACGATTTCAACTCTCATACTTGGCCAATGCCTAAAATTGGACCTAGACCGCCATATTATTGTAATCCACGGTATGAGCAGTATTATCCTGTTATCTAGTCGGAAGCCAGGGGGCCAATGGGATTGGATCCTTGACAATATTTTGGGTGAAGGTTATATCGTAATTTTGAGGATTTTTGCATAAAGATGTTGCCCCATTGGAGATTAAGCCCAATGTAACACTTTGCCATTTTCATAATATGGTATAATCTGAGAGCCCTTTTAATGAAAATTATAACAAGGTTTTCTTTCAGGCAAACCCTCATATTTAGATAACGGAAAATCTATGAGAAATTCTTATTACCTCTAGGCTTCTGGAAACGTTCAAATTAAGTGATCAACCCAAGATAGTGGCTTGTACGAGTGAGGAATGGCAGAAAATCTTATGTAAAAAAGAATTGAAAGAATATTGTGCAATTAAAGAAACGAAAAAGTGTATTGACAATTATAACAATTAATAAAAAGTTAATATAACTTGGATGGAGAATAAGAGAATCCTAAACGATTTTTGGTGCAGAGAGATTGTGTATCTAAAATCTAGTTTAGGGTTCTCTTTTTTGTGTTTCTTTGTAAACCCTTCCACTATATAGTTGGCATTCGAAGGGAGGAACATCATTTTGTGAGAATAAGTAGAAGAAACAATACGAAGGATGAAAATCTATCTAATGTTAAAAATCAATCGTGAAAAGGGATGTATAGATTACCGGTCATTTCATCTATGAAACTTAACAAACGCTTTAAGAATGATTTACTGGAAATTAAATATGTTATGTAAGATGAAGGTGTATTTTTGGCAAATTATACTCTCAATGCCTTTACTTACAAAACAGGATGTAGGTCGGAATGGCGCGGACTTAGCCGTTCAGCCTCTAACATCCCTTGAACAGGCGCTTGTGCTTTTTCTTTACAAAGTTCAATCAAAGCTTTATAGATTCTTCACATTCCTTATATAGGTGCTTAAAATAGGTTGTTTATTGTATAGATAAGCAATCGATGTCTAAAAAGAAAAGGTGGCTCATATTCTTATAATGGAGGGAATGAGCAAATAAAAATGATAGATTTATAGATTATTTTTTAAAAGGGGTGCTTAAAAGATGATGACAAAATCAGATGCTGCCGTAATAGAGACAAAACCGCGAAAATCTAGGTACCATAGCCAGTTAAAATTGTTTGGTTCTGGAATGTTGTACTTGCTCCCGGCATTGGTTTTGCTAAGTGTATTTCTATTTTATCCAATCATTAAAACACTTTATTTTAGTTTTTTTGATGTTGGGGGAGGTGGAATAATTAATGGTTTCGTGGGCTGGGATCATTATTCGACCCTATTACACTCGGAAGAATTTCTAAAAAGTATGAAGGGTACTTTTCTCTTTGTTCTATATACGGTGCCATTAGAAATTATACTATCTCTTTTTCTTGCAATCATTGCTAGTGAAAAATTGAAAGGGATCGGATTTTTCCGAACTATTTTTTCGTCAACCTTAGGTGTCTCCGTTGCTGCAGGGGCTACGATTTTCCTGTTCCTGTATCATCCATCACTTGGAGTTTTAAATAATATCCTAGGGCATTTGGGAATTGATAGCATTGATTGGCTAACGAATTCAAAATGGGCGCTTTTTTCTGTTGCACTGACTACGGTTTGGATGCATATCGGTATTAATTTCATTATCTTGCTAGGGGGATTGCAAAATATTTCTCAAGAATTATATGAAAGTGCACAGATTGATGGAGCTGGGTATTGGGCAAGGCTATTTAAAATTACGATTCCGATGCTATCTCCAGTATTGTTCTTCGTTACAATCATTGCTGTTATCGGTGCGTTTCAAACATTTGGACAGATTGATATTCTAACAAGCGGTGGTCCAGCCGGGGCAACAAATATTATTGTTTACTCTATTTACCAACAAGCATTTTCTTTCGGTAACTTTGGCTATGCCAGTGCACAAGCGATCGTTCTATTCCTAATCATCTTAATCGTAACGATTATTCAATTTCGTATCGGAGAAAAGAAGGTGCACTACCAATGATCAGAAAAACATTTTTATATATATTACTATCCGTGTCAGCCTTGATTCTTTTCTTCCCGATTTTGTATGCAATATCGGCAAGTTTTATGCAGCCGCAAGAAATATACGCTGGTAAACTGCTGCCATCTTCGTTTAGTTTTGATGCCTATAAAGAGGTGTTTCATAGCATACCACTGCTCCATTATTTATCGGTTAGTTTTTGGATGTCCTTTATCGTTATGGTGGGGCAATTAATTGTCTGTAGTCTTTCCGCTTATGCGTTTGTGTTTATCCCATTTAAGGGCAGAAATGCAATCTTCTTTTTATTTTTAGCAACGATGCTTATTCCATGGGAAGCAACGATTATCCCGAACTTTTTAACGGTATTGAACCTAGGGTGGGTGAACACGTATATGGGTTTAACTTTCCCGCATTTTGCCTTACCTTTTGGGGTGTTTTTATTAAGACAGCATTTTCTAACTATCCCAAAGGAATTATGGGAGTCAGCCCAGGTTGACGGTTGTTCCCGATTTCGTTTCTATTCGAAATTTGTACTGCCATTATCCAAATCATCATTAAGTGCATTAGGCATTTACGGGTTCTTGACAACGTGGAACATGTACCTGTGGCCACTATTAGTAACAAATGATGATACGGTAAGGCCTGTTCAAATTGGTCTTAAAATGCTGATAGCCAATGAGAGCTCCTCATCGTGGAACATGGTTATGGCAGGGGTTGTAGCCATTTTACTTCCTACACTAATACTCTTATTTGTGGGAATAAAATATATTCGCGAAGGCTTAACCGCTGGAGCAATCAAAGGATAATAAAGGGGGAAAAATCAATGAAGAAGTTATTTTTTGGCGGGGTCGTCTTGACTATTGTATTTGCTTTTGTATTGGCAGGATGTAGCGGTGGAGATACCAAAGATGTTAGCAAGCCTGGTGAGGCTTCTCAAGAGAAGGCCAATATTTCATTTTGGCATGCCATGAGTGGCGACAACGGAAAAGCGTTGGAGGAAATTGTGAATAAATTTAATGAACAGTCAGATTCAGTTGAAGTAAAGGCAATTTATCAAGGAAGCTATGATGATTTATTGAACAAATTGCGTGCAGTAGGTGGCTCAAGTGAAGCACCTGCCATTGTACAGGTTTTTGAAATTGGTACAAAGTATATGAGTGAAAGTGGTTTTATTACGCCAATGCAGGAGTTTATTGATAAAGACAATTTTGATATATCTCAACTGGAGGAAAACATTCTTTCCTACTATACATTGGATGATCAATTATATTCCATGCCCTTTAATACATCCAATGCCGTTATGTTCTATAACAAGGACAAATTTAAAGAGGCTGGTTTAGATCCAGAAAATCCACCGAAAACATTTAGTGAAATGAAAGATGCGGCTGAAAAACTTTCCACAGATGGCAATTATGGATTTACGATGGCTACAATCGGTTGGTTTGTTGAGCAGTTACTCGCAAACCAAGGTGCATTATATTTGGATCATGATAATGGTCGTAGTGGAGAGGCAACAGAGGCTTTGGTAAACTCGGAAGAAGGTCTAAACATCTTCAAATGGTTGGATGAAATGAATAAAGCTGAAACTTTTACAAACTATGGAAGTAACTGGGAAGACCCGCGCGGTCCATTCTTTGCTGGACAGGTAGGGATGTACTTTGATTCAACAGCAAATACGGCGGAAGTAATTAAAAACTCTCCATTTGAAGTAGGATCTGCCTTCTTACCTGCTGCGGACGGAAAAGATCCACAAGGAGTAGTGGTTGGTGGTGCATCATTATGGATCACGAACCAAGTAGATGAGAAGCAGCAAGATGCTGCATGGGAATTTGTTAAATTTATGACAAAGGCAGATATCCAAGCTGAATGGGCAGCTTCGACAGGCTATTTCCCCATTACACCTACTGCATATGATGAAGAGGTTTTAAAAGAGAAGTATGAAGAATATCCACAATTCAAAGTAGCGGTGAATCAGTTGGAAAACACAACAGTAAGTCCGGCAACACAAGGCGCCTTAACTGAGGTTCTTCCGGAAGCGAGAAAAATCATCGAAACCGCACTTGGTGAAATGTACGAAGGCAAGGATCCAAAAGAAGCGCTTGATAGTGCGGCACAAAAAATTACCGATGCCTTGAAATAGGAGGAGTCATCATTTGGTTTTAAACTTTGCACATAGGGGTTCTCTAGGATATAGTTGTAGGGTTTGCATATGTGATTTTATGGAGAAAAAATTTAAAAACTTCCCATTTTATTAATATTGGGGGGTTCTTTGTTGCTTCGAAAATTATAAAATCTAGCTTGTGGATAAGTTGTAGTAGTGGATAATAAGCGTAGTTCAACTCTAGGCCTGGCAAACTTTAGGTGGCTCGTCGTCACGTTATCGATGGAGATAGAGAAAAAGCGCAAGGGCGCTTTTGTTCTATAAAGGAATGGGATTGTAATCCATACAATTTTATTATTGGTTGTATGGATTTTGTATGCTATAAATGAATACAAGTAAATGATCAGGAAGTGAAAAAAGTATTCAATTAATAGTGTATTTCGCACAGCTTTTCCATTTAGAGTCCCCATTTTCGCAGGATTCGTATTTTTGGGAGTCACTTCTGGAATTTATATAAATTCTACATAATCTTGGTTCAAGTGGTTTTTAACAGGATAGGAAAGTATAAATTTTGGCTAATGCTGGATCTAGCTCCAGCGCCCAGCGACTAGCAAACTTTCGGTGCCTTCCTACGATAAGTTAACATCAGTTCGCCTTTCAATGTCTAGCTGCAGGCGGTAGGGGCTCGAGGTCAAATAACCTGGAATTCTGGAAGGGAAAGAACGCCCTTCCAGATTCCAGAACATTTGCTTGTCGCCCCTGAACAACCGCCTTCCGCTTTTCGTGGCTCACTGTGTTTCCTTTATCTCAGGCCAACAGGATGTTGGTCAGAACGGCGTTGCGCCAGGACGGCGCGATTTTAGCCGTTCAGCCTTATTATCCAAGTTTGTACGTCGCTAAACGGGCGCTTGCGCTTTTCTTAATCACATTGGTGATACAAGAGATTCAGCACGAATTCCCATTCCTTCTATTTGTTGTTGTGTATTGATAAGTTTTTTAAAAATCTAGTATGGAATTGTTTCTTCGGTATTCGTATAGTGAAGAAAAAAGGAGAGGTGTTTTGTGAATGTTTTCTATTGAACAATTACAAGATTTAATTGAAGGAAAAATCATTGGAAACGAGTTCCCTTATGATACAAATAATGAGCAAGAAATTGAAGCACATATCCGACGGCTATTTCATCGAATAAACCGTATTCCGAATGTAGTGTGTGAAGCAGAGTGGAATCATTTTGGCAGTGGCTATGCCTCCTTTGTTGAACTTTTTTGCTGCCAAAAAGAAGATGTGATAGTCGTTGAAGAGAAATATGGACGGCGGGAGATAAAGACCGAAGGAATTATTATCGATATTTGTCGTTTAGCACCTGTAGCCATCATGGGCGAAGATGAAAGATATAAGACAATTCATATCGAAACGAACGAAGAAATAGGTGGGGCATATGGTTCTTTGCTTGGTGGTTCAAATCTCTTATATTTGAGCGAGAAATTCCAAACAATTGCAAAAAAATTAGAACAAGCCTTAAAAGAATTTGGTTATGAACTACTAGAAGCTAAAAAAGTGAATCAACCCTTGCCTTTTCATACGAAAATACCAACGATTTATCGTGAACCTAATGGGTATTTGATCATAGATGCTATTTTTTATTGGGAAGATTAGTTGTTTTATTTCATTAAATTTAATTTAAAACGAGCTGAGTTGCTGTCTCCCTGCTTTACTCCTTTCTTCTGCTAAAAAAGTGGATGACCAAGATGAACGCAAAGAGAAAGGTGTCATAACGAGGGGAAACAATATTCAAATGACTTAAATTCTAAATCCATACAAATCCTGACTGAAGTGTATGATAAAATGAATAGAATTTAGTCATTAAATAACGGGAAATCGGGGATAAAATAATGCAAATACGAGAAATCGAAGAAAAAGATAATAGAACAATAGAGCGAATCATTAAACGTTCATTGGAGTCATTTAATTTAAATATTCCAGGAACCGCCTATTTTGATCCACAACTGGGGAGTCTAGCCCAGTTTTATAAGCAACAATCAAATGCAAGGTATTGGGTTGTAGTGAATGAACTAGATGAAGTGGTAGGCGGCGTGGGGATTGCTCCATTTGGGCTGGAGACGGCGATTTGCGAGTTGCAAAAGCTCTACATTTCACCTGAAGCGCAAGGGATGGGGCTGTCCAGCGAGCTGATGAAGGTAGCACTGAACTTCGCCAAAGAACACTATACATACTGTTACTTAGAAACAGTGAAGAAACTCCAAGTAGCGAATCTTCTTTACAGTAAATTTGGTTTCCAACCACTTGATAGACCACTTGCTGGTTCTGAGCATAATGCTACGGACGCTTGGTTTATTAAAAAATTATCGTAAAATAATTATAAGATGCCTCTGCTAAATCGATAGTGAAAAATATTAAATTAACAATGAATCTCTCATACATAAATTATGAATAGGGGACGCCATATTGAAATGCTGATTCCGAAAATTCAATTTACATGGATATTTAGCCAGATTTTTCCATAACGCGCTATAATTTAACGTTGGTTAGGAGGTGGTCCATTTGCTGACGAATTTATATTTAGTTAGACATGCCCATTCGATCTATACCCCAGACGAGTTGGAAAGACCTTTGTCTGAAGGCGGTTTTGCTGGTGCCCAAACAGTGACCGAATTACTAAAAGAGGAAAATATTGATTATGTTTATTCCAGTCCCTATAAGCGTGCAATGCAAACCATAGAAGGATTGGCTAGATACATAGATAAAGAAATTCATATTGAAAATGATTTTAAAGAACGTATTTTAGCTGAGAAACCTGTAGAAAATTTCACGATAGCCATTACAAAAGTCTGGGAGGACGATGATTTTTCATGGAGTGGCGGGGAATCCAATAGAATTGCTCAAAAAAGAGGGTGCCGCGCTATTTTACAAGTCTTAGAAAGTCACAAAGGGAAAAACGTTGTAATTAGCACTCATGGCAATATAATGGTGTTAATAATGAATTATTTCGATTCTAGTTACGGATTTGATTTTTGGAAGAAACTTGACATGCCCGATATATATAAATGTTCATTTAACGAAAAGAAGCTTATAGAGGTGCAGAGAATATGGAAGAACTCTACCCTTTAGGGTGTAGGAAAACCAAATAACGTTTATTATATTGCGTTTTACGCTTGTAAGGCGAGGAGGGATCTGGTGAAAAAGGTCGCTATTATCGGTTCGGGAGGCTCAGGGAAATCTACTTTAGCCAGGAAGTTAGGAGAATTATTAAAGATTGAGGTATTTCATCTCGATGCGTTATTTTGGAAACCCGGGTGGATTGGAACGTCCAAACAAGAGCAACGACTCGTTCAAAATGAATTAGTAGAAAAAGAAAAATGGATTTTTGATGGAAATTACGGCGGAACTATGGATATTCGTTTGAATAAAGCGGATACGATTATTTTTCTAGATATGCCACGAACCATCTGTGTGTATCGTGTCATCAAACGGTGGATTCAATACCGAAATAAGACGCGGCCGGATATGGGAGAAGGCTGTGAAGAAAAAATTTCAGTTGAATTTTTAAAATGGGTATGGGAGTATCCAAAATCAAACAAACCGATAATCTTAAAAAAATTGGCGTCGTTTTCAACTGAAAAAGAAATCGTGATCTTACGTTCTCCCATGGAGGTAGAGCAATTTTTAAATAAAATAAAAAAATTTTCTTAGCATTCTTTTATGATATAAGCAGTAAACTTGCAAGTAAATATTGGCTATATGAAAATAGAGCCTATTTTTCAGATGGAGGTGTAAGGATGAAGCAAGATGAGGCAGTCCGCACCATTTCGCAAAGTTTAATAAAGGATAATCAGGTGAAGGCCATTTTTCTGAAAGGTTCCATGGGAAGAGGAGAATATGACGAGTATTCAGATGTTGATCTTTATTGTTTGGTAGATGAAAAAGAGGAAGAAGACTTTTTGAGTCGGAGATTAAAACATTTAGAATCTTATCGAAAAATATTGTTTTATGAAGACTACTTTATCATCGCACCGCAAATTATAGCTGTTTATGATAATCTGCTTCATGTTGATTTATTTACTGTGACTGAAAAGACATTTAAAGAAAAGGATTTTTTTCGTGTAGTGTATGACCCTGAAAATAAGTTAGCTAAATTCCAATCCACCCAAAATTTGTTGCTCTCTAAAGAAGAATTTCATGATTGTGCTTATGATGTGGCTTGGTTTCTATTTCAATATCATAAGGCAAACCAAAGAGGCAATGACTTATGGGCTGTCGAAATGTTACAAAATGTGATGGTCAACCTTTCAAAAGTATTGCTACATAGATATAGACCTGAACGGGCTCAATTGGGATTAAAAGCTCTTGAATCCCTTTTACCCTCCAGTCATCTCAATAAAGTAAAGACAATTTTTACATATAATACACCAGCTTCACATAATAGAGCGATATTTCATTTAATGAATTTGTTAAATGATGAAATCGATTGGATTGAATCCAATGTGGGTAGGAATGCACAAGCGGGGCCGTTCTTGAGGATGATGATAAATTTATTGACATCATCCAATGAAAAGAATACATAAGGGTAGGGAAATGTCTAACAATAGCAGACTGGAATGTCTATACTTGCGAGAATGCTAAGTTATTTGAATGATAAATATGCGCAATCATTTTTTCAGAAATCGAATGGTACCAATTAGGGATATTTGAAACCAATTAAAATATTTTGGTAGGATAGGAGTGCATCCAATGAATCCAATACTGAAAGAATTTCCAGAAGAGTTTTCAACTGAGCGATTAGTTATTCGAATGCCGAGACCAGGAGATGGTAAAGTTGTACATGAGGCGATAAGGGCCTCCATAAATGAGCTAAAGCCTTGGATGCCATTTGCTCAAAAAGAGCAATCTGAACAAGATGTTGAAGTAAATATTAGGTCAGCTTATATTTCCTTTTTGAAAAGAGAAGATTTAAGATTATTGGTATTTTTAAAAGAAACAGGAGAATTCGTTGCTTCCTCTGGGTTGCATAGAATCGATTGGTCAATTCCCAAGTTCGAGATCGGATACTGGATCGACAGCCGTTTTAGTGGGGAAGGATATATGACAGAAGCGGTTAAGGGGATTGCTCAATTTGCCTTTCGGGAATTGCAAGCCAGACGGGTAGAAATTAGGTGCGATGCAAAAAATATGAAGAGCAGAGCCATTCCAGAAAGATTAGGGTTTTCATTAGAAGGTATTCTAAAAAATGATGATGTCTCTCCAGATACGAATCAATTAAGGGATACATGCATATATGCAAAAATAGTGTGAAGTACACAAGGGCATAAATCTTCGAGAAAATGATAGATTTGAAAAGGGAGCTGCTATTAAGATAGCTCCCTTTTCCATGGGAACTCTCTACTATTTACAAAATGATGTTATATTAGTATAATTAAAAAGCGCTTTATATGATTTTCGCTTAATCTTATGTTAAGAGCGGGGGACCCAATCTTTACGGCGGTATGTCCGCGTGGGGTGAATCCTATTAATGGATGGGCTTGCTGTTTCCCATAGTCCTAACCCGAAAGCTAACCTCGTCAGCGTTTAAAGAGGATGTTCAAAAAGTCCGGTAAAAATGACACTGCGAATTTCTTCGTTGGCTTGCTTCTTCGCTGCTCATGTATCAGGTTAGAGGATCTTCTGCTAAAACCGCCCACGTCCTGTGGGCAACGCAGAAGTCAGTACATCCTGTACAAGTCCGCTCCTTGGAAAAGAAAACCACTTTTCCGGCGTGCGATGCGGATTCAGGGAAGCTTTCCTTGTGCTCAAAGCTACGCCGCCTCGAACTTTCGACGCACAGGATGTGCTAGTGTCGGCGTTGCTGACAGGACGTCAGCGCCTTTAGCCGACGGGTCCTTTTTATCCTCCTTTTTGAACACGTTCTTAAAGGAAACAAATGAATATATGATATGGTGGGAATTGACACAACCCGTGTCTTTTTTTGTTTGCCGATTATCGTTTTTATTTCAATCATCTTTGTTTTCCTTGCCTAAACACACATTATATAACGAACGAGAAGGTAGGGTAATTGATGAAAAAATTTAAATTAAGTTTAGCTAACCAAATTTTTATTGGTCTTATTTTAGGGATTATTGTGGGTGGTATTTTCTACGGAAGTGAAACAGCCCAAGGGATCTTACAACCATTCGGTGATCTGTTTCTTCGGTTAATTAAAATGATTGTTGTGCCCATTGTCCTGTCTAGTATTATCGTTGCCATTGCTGGAGTTGGAGATTTGAAATCCGTTGGTAAACTTGGCGTCAAATCCTTAACTTATTTTATTGGTATGACTTTGGTTGCCATTATGGTTGGCCTTATTGCTGGTAATCTCTTTCAGCCTGGTGCTGGATTAAATACGGACAACCTAGAGCGAAGTGATATTTCAAGCTATGTCGAAACAACGAAAGAACAAGAAGGCAAGTCGATAGCGGATACTCTTTTACATATCGTTCCGACCAATCCGCTACAGGCGATGGTGGAGGGAGATATGCTCGCGATCATCTTCTTTGCTGTTGTGTTTGGCCTTGGAATCGCAGCAATTGGCGATAAAGGGAAACCTGTATTGAAATTCTTTGAAGGTATGGCTAATGCAATGTTCTATGTGACAAACCTATTTATGAAATATGCACCAATCGGGGTATTTGCCTTAATCGGTGTAACGATTTCTAAATATGGTTTTAAATCCCTCATTCCATTAGGCAAGTTAGCTTTCACTGTATATGGAACGATGGCTTTCTTTATTATTATTGTGTTAGGTTTGATGGCTAGAATTGTTGGATTTCGTATCTTTACTTTATTAAAGATGATAAAAGAAGAATTAATTTTGGCTTTTTCAACATCAAGTTCAGAAACAGTGCTTCCGAGAATTATGGACAAAATGGAGCAAGCAGGAAGTCCGAAACATATTGCTTCATTCGTTATTCCAACAGGTTACTCTTTTAATTTAGATGGCTCTGTTTTATATCAAGCGATTGCCTCGTTATTTATTGCACAAATGTTCGGGATAGAATTAAGCATTGGACATCAAATTACCTTAATGTTAGTTTTGATGGTGACATCTAAAGGAATGGCTGGAGTGCCAGGTGTATCGTTTGTCGTGTTACTTGCTACCTTTAGTACGATTGGATTACCTGCCGAAGGGTTAGCGTTTATTGCGGGAATCGATCGCATTCTTGACATGGGACGTACCGTAGTGAACGTGGTCGGGAACTCACTAGCGGCGATTGTGATTGCGAAATGGGAAGGGCAATTTAACCCTCCAACGGAAGAAGAATTAATTGAACAACCTTTATAATATTATTTAGGGAAACACTCACTAATGTTGATAACATTCATATTTGTGAGTGTTTTTTTTTGTGAATGTCATGGGACCCTTTCTTTGTGCTTGTCTTAGTTATTATCCCCTTGTTCATACATTGCAAATGTATATTTTCGGGGTTCAGGATAAACTAAAAATGCTTTAGGCACTTCTGTTGACAATTATACCATATAGGGGTATAGTATAGATATAAAGAAAAGGAAGTGATTCATTTGGATAAATTCTTGCATGATCACCCGGTTAAACCTAGAACAAAAGATGAAAGGCAAGCGGTCATCAACCGTTTAAAGCGAATAGAAGGTCAAGTTCGTGGCATACAAAAAATGGTGGAAGATGATCGTTATTGCTTAGATATTTTAGTACAAATTAGTGCGATTCAATCCGCTTTAAAAAATGTAGGTTTCGCGATCACTGAACGACATATCAACCATTGTGTCAGTGATGCGATCAAACAAGGGGAGGGGAAAGAAACCATCGAGGAATTGATGGGAGTATTAAAACAGTTTTCTAAGTAAGGAGGGAGTTATGATGAGTGAAACAAACCATGCAACACTTGGTATAACAGGTATGACTTGTGCTGCTTGTTCCAATCGTGTTGAAAAAACATTAAATAAAATGGATGGGGTCGATGCCCAAGTCAATTTAACAACAGAAAAGGCCACCGTCGATTTTGATCCAGAGAAAACGTCTATTGAAGATATTACGAAAAAAATAGAAAATATCGGTTATAGTGTTCTAATGGAAAAGGCTGAATTTGATGTCTTTGGGATGACTTGTGCGGCTTGTTCTACCCGTATTGAAAAAATACTAAATAAACAAGAAGGGGTTAAACGTGCAACGGTAAACTTAACGACCGAAAGTGCAACGGTTGAATATAACCCTGGATTAGTTGATCCAAAGGCATTAATAGGGAAAATCCAAAATATTGGCTATGATGCGAAACCAAAAGCAGAAGCCGATGAAAAACAAACGTATAAAGAAAAAGAACTGCAACATAAGAAGACGAAACTAATTGTTTCAGCTGTTCTATCTGCTCCATTACTATTAACGATGCTCGTTCATTTATTTGGCATGAATCTACCGGATATATTCATGAATCCATGGTTCCAATTTGCTTTAGCAACACCTGTTCAATTTATCATTGGATGGCAATTTTATGTTGGTGCCTATAAGAACCTGAAGAATGGTGGAGCGAACATGGATGTGCTTGTTGCATTAGGGACAAGTGCTGCTTATTTCTATAGTTTATACGAAGCTGTTAAGACAATTGGCCATCCTGACTATATGCCGCATTTGTATTTTGAAACAAGCGCAGTATTAATTACGTTAATTTTATTTGGTAAATATTTGGAGGCAAGAGCCAAAAGTCAAACGACCAATGCGTTATCTGAATTGCTTAATTTACAAGCAAAAGAGGCTCGTGTCATAAGGGATGGCAAAGAAGTACTGATTCCGGTTGAAAATGTAGTGGTTGGGGATCATTTGATTGTAAAACCAGGAGAAAAAATACCTGTAGATGGTATCCTTGTAAAGGGAAGAACATCTGTTGATGAATCGATGCTTACAGGCGAGTCTATCCCGATTGAAAAGGAAACAGGAGCGAAAATGATTGGATCTACGATAAATAAAAATGGCTCTATTGAAATGAAAGCGACAAAAGTTGGGAAAGATACGGCCCTCGCTTCTATTATAAAGGTCGTGGAAGAAGCGCAAGGATCGAAAGCACCTATCCAACGTTTGGCTGATATAATTTCCGGTTATTTCGTTCCAATTGTCATCGGTATTGCGATTATCACCTTTATTATCTGGATTGCGTTTGTTCAACCTGGCCAAGTTGAATCCGGCTTAGTTGCAGCCATTGCTGTCCTTGTTATTGCCTGTCCTTGTGCGTTAGGGCTGGCAACTCCAACATCGATTATGGTAGGAACTGGAAAGGCAGCCGAAAATGGAATCTTATTTAAAGGTGGAGAACACCTAGAAAGAACCCATCAATTAGAGGCAATCGTTCTTGATAAAACAGGAACCATCACAAAAGGAAAACCTGAAGTAACCGACTTTTCCGGTGATGAAGAAACATTACAACTTTTAGCTAGTGCGGAAAAAGGATCTGAACATCCACTTGCAGGAGCGATTGTGGCATACGCAACAGAGAATGATATTGATTTTGTGGATGTGGATGAATTTAACGCCATAGCTGGCCATGGTATTGAAGCGAAGATGTCTGGAAAACATGTTCTTGTTGGAAATCGAAAATTAATGAATGACCATCAAATTCATATTGAGGGTTATGAAGAGAAATTAGTTGAATTTGAAAACAATGGTAAAACAGCTATGTTGATTGCAATTGATGGAAAGTATCGTGGCATTGTGGCCGTTGCAGATACCATTAAAGAAACCGCACCACAAGCCATTCGAGAGTTAAAAGACTTGGGAATTGAAGTGATCATGTTAACAGGTGATAATGAAAGAACGGCACAAGCGATTGCAAAACAAGTTGGAATCGATCAAGTCATTGCTCAAGTATTACCTGAAGAAAAAGCAGATAAAGTAAAAGAACTTCAATCACAGGGTAAAAAAGTCGCAATGGTGGGAGATGGTGTGAACGATGCACCTGCATTAGTTACAGCAGATATTGGAATCGCCATTGGAACAGGGACAGAAGTGGCGATTGAAGCGGCTGACTTGACGATTCTTGGCGGTGAGCTATTGCTCATTCCAAAGGCCATTAAAATAAGCCATGCAACGATTCGAAATATCCGGCAAAACCTCTTCTGGGCTTTCGGATACAATACAGCAGGCATCCCGATTGCTGCAGTCGGTTTACTTGCACCATGGATTGCTGGCGCAGCAATGGCATTAAGTTCGGTAAGTGTTGTTTCGAACTCACTTCGCTTAAAACGAGTGAAACTATAAGAAAAGCACAAGCGCCCGTTAGCGACGTACAAACTTAGTCCATAAGGATGAACGGCTAAAGGCGCGCCGTCCTGGCGCAACGCCGTTCTGACCCACATCCTGTGGGCCTCCGTCCTGGCGGCAGACTCAATCGCGACGTCCTGTCGCTTCGTCTGCACTAGTACATCCTTGTACGTCGCAACGCTGTTCTGACCAACATCCTGTTGGCCTGAGATAAAGGAAACACCATGAGCTTGAAAAGCGGAAGGCGGTTGTTCAGGGGCGACAAGCAAATGTTCTGGAATCCTGGAAGGGCGTTCTTTCCCTTCCAAGATTCCAGGTTATTTGACCTCGAGCCCCTACCGCCTGCAGCTAGACATTGAAAAGCGGAAGGCGGTTGTTCAGGGGCGACAAGCAAATGTTCTGGAACCCTGGAAGGGCGTTCTTTCCCTTCCAGGGTTCCAGGTTATTTGACCTCGAGCCCCTACCGCCTGCAGCTAGACATTGAAAAGCGGAAGGCGGTTGTTCAGGGGCGACAAGCAAATGTTCTGGAACCCTGGAAGGGCGTTCTTTCCCTTCTAGGGTTCCAGGTTATTTGACCTCGAGCCCCTACCGCCTGTAGCTAGACATTGAAAAGCGAATGGATGTTGACTTACGCAAGCAGGCACCGAAAGTTTGCTAGTCGCTGGGCGCTGGAGCTAGATCCAAACACTCGCCAAATTTTATACTCTAATCTTATAAAAGGACCAATTTAAAGGAGGTGAATAGGTCATGGAGAAAACGCTAAATGTACAAGGCATGACATGTGGTCATTGTAAAATGTCCGTTGAAAGTGCATTGAAAAAATTAGATGGCGTATCTGCGGCTGAAGTTCATTTGGAAACTGGTAAAGTAGATGTTACCTTTGATGAATCTAAAGTAAATGTTGAAGCTATGAAAGAAGCTATTGAAGAACAAGGCTATGATATTGCCTAAATATATGAATAAAAGCTGATTTTCTGTTTGGAAAATCAGCTTTTATATTTTATCTTTCGTTTGGCACATTATAAAAATAAATTTGCATAAGGGAGATATGATTGATGGGGAATGTCCTATTAGAAATCGTACCCCAAACTGAACAGAATCACCTACAACGGTCATGATTAGGGGGCAATCGTGACCGTATTTGAAGAAAAGAATCCGATACGGTCACGAATAAGTGCGAATCGTGCCCGAATTCGGGGAAAAGGACCAGAAGCGGTCACGAATAAAAAAATCGTGAACATAAATATACAACCAAGTACAAAAGGAAAGGGCTCTCACTGGTTATCAACTCTATAAAAGGCATGAATAGGGTAGCATATTTTGTCTCTATTCTATGATAGAATGAAAAAAATCCTATGTGGAAAGATGAGGGCAAGAAATGCTAGGGCAGATTTTGTTCAACATAATAAAGTCAAACGCTCAGTTCAATGATGAATGAACTGGGCGTTTTTTTGCTGTTAAAATGATCAATTTTTATATGAATCTAGGTATATCTTTTGAGTCGTTTTAGCGCACCCATATTTTCTTTTGCAATCGGAATATGCTTCATAGCTTTCCCTAACCCATATAAAGGCATATTTCCATAGACTGATTCATACTTGCCCTTCTTTAGTTCGTAGGTTTCATGATATATACCAACAGCCGCATTATTACCGACTTTTTTGTTGAAATTTTTCCACGCACTTAAATGTTTTTTACCTTTGGCGTAGGCTAATAAATCTTCGGTAGATCGCCAATATTGAATCATAACAGTGGTTCTCAGTCCAAAATAGCTTTCCATCGAGAGAAATCCTAATTCTTCTTTATGTGTATACAGCTCTTTAATCATGCCAGGCATGGCGGTAAACACTGGTCCCCATTTATGAATGGCGAAGCGGTTGTTCACACGCATTCCAATTAGAAAAACGACGACATCCTTATCGTTTTCGGTTGTATAACGTCCGGCATAAATATTTTTTGTCATGTTGATTCTCCTTTTATCCCGCATTAACGGGCAGTAATCCCTCACCTCAAGGCTTTAGAGAATACGGAGAAGCTCCGGTGAGGGATAAACTGCCCGTAACAGCCCGATTGGTTCAACTAACAACAGTGGGGATGGAAGAAACCCCACTGATTGAAGTTTCACTTTATAAAATGCTCCTTCGTTGCATCACACCATTCAATGGCCGCATTTGTTACGCGTTTTCCATAATCCAAAGTAAATAACCAATAAGTTACATCTTCTGTGTTATGAGGGGTGGAAGTAATCATTTTTTCTATATTTTGATAAAGTTGGTAGCGTTCTACTAACTTTTGTTGATAATCTTCGAGTTGTAATAAGGTGTTTTCCTTAGATTGGTGACGTCCAAAAAATAATTTTAATAAAACTTCGTTTCGTTCAACTGGTATTTGCTCAATTGGTGTTTCCAGCCAGTTTTTAAAAACAGCTTTTCCTTTATCAGTCAGAAAATATTCATTTCGTTCAGGCTTGCCTCTTTCTGATAAGGTTTGAACGATTGATAATTCCTCCTCAACAATCAATTTCAGAGTAGGATAAATTTGTCCATAACTGATTTTCCAAAAATGATTTAAGCTCTGATCAATCAGCTGTTTAATCGCATACCCCGTTCTGCATCCAGTCGTCAAAATGCCTAGAATCGCGTAAGTTGTATGATTGTACTTTTTCATTTTTATATCACCTATCTAATTGATATGTATCATTTAGATATATAATACGATATTTGTTACTCAGATGTCAAAGGGTGTATATATAAAGTTAGTCTGAATTTTGCTTTATACAGAAAGAATAAATTAACAATAAAAAAATCATAAGTAGGAATAAAAATTTATTGTAATTCGATAAATGGAGTGTTAAAATCAATTTGACATTGACCAAGTGAGGTGCTTTTTATGAAACGAGGCTCAACGCTTTTTTTGAAAATAGCTGTTTTTCTGATTGGGACTCCCATTCTTGCTTTATGTCTATTTGGATTACCAATGGTCGCCAAAGAGGCAGTGGATAGTTATTCGGAGTTTGCTTATGTACTGTACGGCATTTTGATTGTGATGTATATATCAGCGATTCCGTTTTTTATTGCATTGTACCAGGCATTTAAACTTTTAAGTTATATTGACAAAAACGAGGCGTTCGCAGATATCTCTGTAAAAGCTTTAAAAAATATAAAATACTGTGCAATCTCGATCAGTAGCTTTTATGTCGTGGGCATGCCACTCTTCTATTTTATGGCGGAGGTAGATGATGCTCCAGGAATCATCGTCATCGGATTGATCATTATTTTTGCTTCTTTGGTCATCGCCGTCTTTGCGGCTGTTCTGCAAAGACTTTTAAAAGAGGCGATCGCTATAAAATCAGAAAATGACTTAACGGTCTGAGGTGAATAAGATGGCAATTATCATCAATATTGATGTGATGTTGGCTAAAAGGAAGATGAGTGTGACAGAACTTTCAGAGAGAGTCGGAATTACAATGGCAAACCTTTCGATTTTGAAAAATGGAAAAGCCAAAGCGATTCGCTTATCAACATTAGATGCAATTTGTAAAGCTTTAGAATGTCAACCAGGAGATATTTTAGAATATCAAAATAATGAAGGCATTGAAGATGAATAGGAGAAAATGCTTGCAAGAAACCGGCGAGTTCCATTCAAATACATTGCAAAAAGAGGAGTTATCGATGAATTTAGCCATTGAAAATAAGTCACAGAAAAAGCCTTTAAAGGCACAAGTTGTAAGAGCAGCTAAACAACTCATTCATTTTGGTTGGGAGCAGGCGCTGTCCTGTTTGTTTCCTGTCGTTATTTTTTCCTCCTTAGCTTTGACGAAAATCTTACCACTCCCATTCCTTGGTCGATACGACTGGATGCTGATCATTTGCCTTCTAATGCAATGGTGGATGGTGCGTTCAGGGCTTGAAACGAAGGACGAATTAAAGGTGATTACAATGTTTCACCTGATTGGGCTTGCCCTCGAACTTTTTAAAGTACATATGGGTTCTTGGTCATATCCAGAGGATGGCTATTTTAAAATTTTCGGTGTGCCACTTTACAGCGGATTTATGTATGCAAGTGTTGCGAGTTATCTTTGCCAGGCATGGAGAAGGTTAAAGGTTGATCTAATTAAGTGGCCACCATTTCTGATCGTTGCGCCGCTTGCCATAGCTATTTATCTGAACTTTTTTACCCATCATTATTGGATCGATATCCGGTGGTGGTTAGCTGGACTTGTGATCATTGTCTTCTGGAAAACGTGGGTGACATACGAAGTAAATGGAGCACGTTACCGGATGCCACTTGCCTTTTCTTTTATGTTAATCGGCTTTTTCATCTGGATCGCCGAAAATATTGCCACGTTCTTTGGCGCTTGGACATATCCGAACCAGGCAGAAGTATGGAGCCTTGTCCATTTAGGAAAAGTCAGCTCTTGGGTCTTATTAGTCATTGTTAGTTTTCTAATTGTCGCGATGTTGAAGCGAGTGAAGGGGAAACAAGGTTAGAAAAGTAAATTTTGAAAAGCCTCAGTACCTCCTAAATAATGCCCCTTAGAATAAGATTAGCATTTGCTAGTAAACCGCTTGTCATGATAAAAAGATTTCCAACCAACGGAAATAGTCCTATTAATGTACATCTGCTTACCAGATATCATGTATACTGTATATATCTAGACATAGATTTAGATAGTATATTTCTAGGAGATTTGCTATGAAATTAGATTGCTTGATTGTGGATGATGAGATTGCTTTAGTGGAAACAACTTGTGAGTATTTTAATATGTTTGAGGTTAAAACAGCGTTTGTGACAAGTGCTAAGGAATGTGAACGCTTTTTGTCGGAGCATGAACCATCATTGATTCTTCTTGATATTAATCTTGGAGACTCTTCTGGATTTGATTTATGTAAAAAGTTACGTAAAACAACACAGATTCCGATTCTATTTATTAGTGCACGTTCTAGTGATGATGACGTTCTGATTGCTTTAAATATAGGTGGAGACGATTACATTCAAAAGCCTTATACACTAAGTATTCTACTGGCCAAAGTGAAAGCTGTCTTAAAAAGATATGGGAATGACATGGACAATCAGCCAGATGTTTTGGAATTTGGCCAGATCCAAATGGATACGAAGCTGCAACGCGTCCGAATAAATAATGCTGAGATTCAATTAAAAACGATGGAATATAAACTTTTGTCTTATTTGGCGAAAAATAAAAATCGCATTATTCCAAAAGATGAACTGTTTCAAAATGTGTGGGGAGATTCCTTTGTAGGAGATGGAACTTTGAATGTACATATTCGACATTTACGAGAGAAAATTGAAAAAGATCCAAAGAATCCACAATTAATCAAAACGATTTGGGGAACAGGGTATGTTTTAGAGGATGCCAATCAATGAAAGTAAAAAGGTTAATCGTCTTGAATTTGCTTGTTTTTAGTGTTGGTATGATGCTCTCTGTCATGATTATTCATAACAAAAATAGCTCAGAAGTCGATCTTGTAGCCATGAATGAATTGGTTAAAACGATTGAAAAAAATTGGGGGAAGGAGGAATCCTTTAACAAACTCGATTTTAAACAGTCATTTTCCGTCGTAGATCCTTCAGGAAAGCTGGTTTATCAAACTTCAGGCAGTCATTATATCAATTTATACGAATCAATCAAACATAGAGAAACTATTATCGATATATGGCAAAACAACGAAATGGTTGGGAAATTGATTATCCCCAATAAGGATCATGAAATATTACAACAAATAAAAAAAGAACTGATTATAGCGATCAGTTTGATCTTTAGCTTCCTCATGGTTACGAGTATTATATATATTGTTTATATTGATAGAACATTATTGAAGCCGTTTCAACACTTGAAAGATTTTGCAGCAAATGTGGCACGGGGTAATCTAGATATCCCTTTAAACATGACCCAGAATAATTACTTTGGTGCCTTTACGGAAAGTTTTGATTTAATGCGTGAAGAACTTAGCCTTGCACGGCAAAGAGAATATGAATCCAATCGAAGCAAGAAAGAGCTTGTGGCTACATTAAGTCACGATATTAAGACACCTATTGCTTCGATCAAAGCGGTTAGTGAATTGCTGCTTATACAAGCTAAAGATGAAAAGGTAACGAAACAAGTGAATACCATCTATTCAAAAGCTGAGCAAATTGACTTACTTGTTACGGATATGTTCCATGCCACTTTAGAAGAACTGCAACAGTTGAAATTGACTGTAACGGAAGAATCGAGTGAAATACTCATTGATATGATTGAAAATGTTAATTATGATCAGCAAATTATTCATGACCCCATTCCGGAATGTATGATTTTAATGGATCCTGTTCGCATGCAACAGGTGATAGATAATATTATCAGCAACTCATATAAGTATGCCGGAACAAGGATTACCGTTCACTCGCAAATCAATCAAGGTTATCTCGAACTTCATATTCTCGACTTTGGACCAGGAATCAGCGCAGAAGAATTGCCACTTTTATTTAATAAATATTATCGGGGGAAAAATGTAAAAGGAGAGAATGGTTCAGGCTTAGGTCTCTTTATATCGAAGTACTTCATGGAGAATATGAAGGGAGAAATTAGCTGTTCCAACCGCAATGATGGTTTTACAGTTGTCCTGAAAATTAAGTTGGCTTAAGATTTTAGAATTAATTAAGAATTGCACAAAGATTTAATAAGAATTTATTTTGTATGCTAAGACTGTAAGCTTTTTTACAGTCTTTTTTGAGGTGGAAAATAAAGGAGCGTGCCTATAAACCATGACAAAAACCATTATTGAAACGGAGAAGCTATGTAAAAGCTTTTCTAGCGGTGGAATTCAGCAGCATGTATTAAAAAATTTAGATATTCGTTTATTTGAAGGGGATTTTACGATCATCATGGGGAGTTCAGGGTCTGGAAAATCCACTTTACTTTATGCATTAAGTGGTATGGATCAACCGACATTAGGTCGTATCGATTTTGCTGGGAAAAATTTAGTCAAATTAAATAATGATCAATTAGCTGTTTTTCGAAGAAAACATTGTGGGTTTGTATTTCAGCAAATTTATTTACTAGACAATATGAGCGTACTTGATAATGTACTAGCAAGTGGTCTTTTAGTAAATAAAAATAAGCGGGAACTTGTAAAAGAATCTAAAGAACTACTATTGCAGGTAGGAATTCATGAAAACTCATGGTCTAAATTTCCAACGCAGCTTTCTGGTGGGGAAGCGCAACGAGTAGGGATTGTTAGAGCATTAATTAACCGTCCGAAAGTCCTGTTTGCAGATGAGCCAACAGGTGCTTTAAACTCAGCAGCTAGTAAGCGGGTCTTAGATGTAATCACGAATGTCCATGATAATGGGCAAAGTATTGTCGTGGTCACACATGATATTCAAACAGCATTACGGGGAAATCGCATTCTTTATTTGCGCGATGGTGTCATTTGTGGAGATTTACAGTTAGGGGCATACTGTGAGAGTGAAAATGACGAGCGGCATGAAAAGCTCAAACATTTCCTTGCAGAAATGGGGTGGTAAAAGTGAGTATTATGAAGCTGGCGTTGGCCAATATTAGAAAAGGTAAATCGGCGATGGTTTCTTTATTTGTCTTTATATTAGTTGCTGCGGTGCTGCTGAATATAGGGTTAATGGTAATGACTCAAATCAATGCATTCTTTGATCATAAAGTAGAACAATTAAAAGATCCACATGTCACAATCATGATGGATGATACTAGTAATCAAGCAGAGTATGAAGCATTTATAGCAAACTATCCTGGTGTATCTGTGGAAGAAACAGAAAATATTATAAAAATGAATATGGCTAAATTTGATTTTGGGAATGGGGAATTATCAAACAGTGTTATTTTATTTAATGCGGATGCAAAACGCGATGTTGCACCCTTACAATTGATTGAAAAGCGGAACACTACCTCGAATAGTGATGACGAAATTTATGTACCTTATAGTTTTAAAAACGGGGGATATACATTAGGCGATCATTTTACCATTACTTATCAAAACAAAAAGTATGAGTATCAGATTGCTGGATTCTTTGAAACAACCATGATGGGCACGAGCAATATTGGTATGATGAAATTTATGTTACCGGAAAAATCGTATGATAAATTGTTAAATGAATTAGATGATCAATCAGAGGGTATGATGATTTCTGCGATAATGGATGACCAAACACAATCAGCGAAATTAGAAACTGAATTTATGAGAGAATTTCAACGGTCAACAGGGGAAGAAACCATTTTTGATATTGAGTCATTAAATATAGATCTGGTGAAGAGCGTCAATACATTAACGATTAATATCGTTGCTACAATATTAGTTACTTTTGCAGCTATTATCGTACTTATTTCACTCATAGTCATTAGGTTCCGAGTTTCCAGTAGCATTGAGGATGGAATGGTGAATATCGGCGTACTTAAAGCTATTGGCTATACGAGTAGGCAAATTCTTTTATCGATTATTTTACAATTTATCTTAGTTTCATTAAGTGCAAGTATAGTAGGTATTGCAGTGTCATATGGACTTATGCCTTTCTTTGGAGAGATAATATCATCTTTATCTGGATTAATATGGTCTCAGAGTTTTGATATAACAATGAATTTAGTTAGCATATTTTTTGTTGCCTTCTGTGTCATTACCGTTACATTACTATCAGCCATCACTATCCGAAAGATCCCCCCTGTTTCGGCACTTCGTGGTGGGGTCAAAACGCATAACTTTAGAAGAAATCATTTTCCTTTAGAGAAAGCAAAGGGTAGTCTTCATTTTTTACTGGCTATGAAATCGATGTTAGTTCATGCAAAACAAAATATCATGATTCTCTTAATCACAATCGCGCTAACTTTTACATCAATCTTTTCAATGGTTCTTTATTACAATATTGCTTCAGACAAAACGGCCTTTATTAACTTATTTGGATCTGAACCGGCCAATGTGTACATAATGGTTCAATCAGATGCAAATATTAAGGAGCTTATGAGTAACTTTGAAAAAATGGATCATGTAGAAAAATTGAGTATTTTTGACTTGATTCAAACGAAAATTGACGGTCAGACCGCATATACAAACGTTACAGAGGATTATGATCAGTTAGAAAATAATATTGTTTATGAGGGACGGCAGCCAAAGTATGAGAATGAAATAGCGATCTCTTGGGTTATATCAAGTCAAATCAATAAAGGAATTGGCGATACGGTTGAATTGAAATATGGAGATGAAACAGGTAATTTCCTAATTACCGGTCTTAGTCAGTCCATTGGTAATGCAGGCCAGATTGCTGCATTAACGATGGAAGGAATGCAACAATTACATTCAAATTATCAAGGATCGACTCTTTATGTATATTTGGATGGGATATCGAATAAAGACTTTATCGATAATGTCCAAGAGGAATACGGGGGGCCATAGCTGAGATGTTAGATATCGATGAAAATATCGAAAGCCAAACAGGGATGTATACAGCTGCCGTGTTTGCCGTGATGTTGATGGTATTGGCCATTACCGTTGTGGTCGTAGTGATGATTCTATATCTGGTGATCAAAACGGTCATTATTAAACGCAAGCAAGAGTTTGGCGTCATGAAAGCAATAGGCTATTCGACGATTCAATTGATGAATCAAATATCCATTAGTTTTTTACCTATAATCATTACAGGAGTCGTAATCGGTGGTATACTCGGTTACTTTTTCACGAATCCTATACTTTCCGTATTACTTTCCAGTGCAGGGGTAAAGCGTTTAGACTTTATTGTTCATTTTCCGATTATTCTAATGGTTTGTGTAGGAATCTTAATTTTAGCCTATATTGTCTCCATGTTCGTATCCCGGAAGATTAAGAAAATTTCTGCTTACGGTTTAATGGCAGAATAGATGACCCTGCGAGCCGCCCCCTGGAAGGGCTGTTACACTCGGATCGTTCCATGTTCACGCATGGGCGGTCTTTTATTATGTTGTTATGAACTTCTGAATAAAGCAATTCGATTTTTACTTTACAATTAACCTGTGTGCCTAAAATGGGGGAGGATCTAAAAACTTTTCTATAAAACGTAAAACCTTTTTCATTTTAAATCGTCTCTTTAGTAAGGGAGATTTTATGGAGGATAAACATGCTGAATCAAAATCCATTTGGGGTGATTGAAGGGCTTTATAAAGAGCATTACACCTATTTACGGCACTTTCTAATCGGACTAACGAAAAGTGACGAGCTAGCTGATGATATTATTCAGGAATTATTTGCGAAAATGTTAACGGATCCAGCAAAAACTCAACAAGTGACACATATGAAAAGTTGGTTAGTGAAGGCAGCAAAGAATACATTCCTCGATCATTATCGAAAAAAGAAACCAGAGCTGTTATATGATGAAAGTGTCATTGAAAGCTTATTGATAGAGAATCAAACACCTGAATCGAAAATGATGATTCAATTTCAAATTAAAACAGCTTTAGGTCATTTATCGACCCAAGATCAAGCAATTTTCTTAGCAAAGTTTCACTATGGCTATCATTATCAAGAAATTAGTACACTCTTGGATATACCTGTTCCTACATTGAAATCTAAGATATTCAGAATGCGCAAGCAAATGGCTAAAGAGAGGTGCAAAACATGAATGAGTTTCAAAAAATTCATATTCTTTCTCGTGAATTAATACTTGTGTTTGATGAGCTTGAACAGGAAACAAAAGAAGTTCTTCTCGAGCATATCCAAGATTGTCAGGAGTGTCAGCGAGTATATAGTGATACATCGAAAGCAGAAGATCATCCAACTCCAACAAGAGAAGAAGAGGTCGGAATCAAGCCATTAAAGAAATTAGTCCAGTTTAATCGAGGGCTAAAATGGTTGTTTATTACGATTCGAGCACTGCTTTTATTTTATATTATTTTTTCAGCCATTCAATTATACAACTGGGAGCTATCTGCTAATGCGGCCATTGACTATATTAAAAGTGGCACCTTCCTGTTCTATTTCCCAGCGGTGCTTTTTTTAACTGTATTTGCGATGATGTTTTTTAATAAACGCTGGATTGTCATTTCTCTTCTTTTTGATTTGTGCATCATTTTATTTTTAGATACGTTGATATCGCTCTTCATTTAATGAACAGGGGTGAATTTTTTGGGAATGCTTATGACTATGGGTTTCTTTTTAGGGATTTTGATCTATCTTTTTACTTTTGTTGCCGCGAAAAAAACAGGGAAATTCTATTTAGCCCCGCTTGTGACATTTTTAATTGCAATGTTTATCGTTTTTTATAGTTTATTTAAGATAGGCGGCTTTGAAGGCATGGGCTTTGGTATTTTGGGAGCTTGCATGTGGGGAGTAGCGATCATTGGAGTACTCTTTTTACCTTTTATGAAAGGGATGAAAAAGTCTGAGTTTACAAAACTGGATAAATCCATTCTCGTCATCATTCCACTACTGCTTTTTGCGTTGATTGGCTGGGGGATGTACGAAAGCAAAGGATATTGGATTAGTGGTGAGGGTGATATGGCCGCCGGACAAGGTACGGCTACCTATTATACAATCTCCACCATATCAGAAGGGAAAAAACAACTACTGATTCAATTAGGGGAGGAATATGAAGGGAAAGCAATTAAGATCGAAAATATAAAAACCATCGGTAATACCGAGATTATAATCAGTGCTATTGATGAAGGAGAAGTGGAAAGACTTCCATATATTAAGATAGGTCTAGATAAAATCGTCGAACCACTGGAAATTCGCATGAAAGATGGAGAAAACATTCCACCAAAGTTTGATTATTACTTTTGGAGAAAGACTCCACTTAACTGAAATTGTGTTGCTATGTTACCTTTAAAATAGTCTTTTTAATGATTTTGTGGATGAATTGGGAATGAATGGTAAAATAGAAGAAAAAGAAAACGATTTCAATTGATATAATTCCACTTCGATTCTAAAAAAATAGTGGTTTTGAGTGAAGCCATATAATGATGCGATAGCAAGAAAGGCAATAACCGGGAAATAATCTCATTTTCATTAGTTACTTGACTTAATATGCTTATATAACTATACTTACTTACATAAAGTAACCGGTTGGGATTTTACAATATAGGAAAGAAAACCAGATGTTACTAGTTTGAAAGTATAGAGTTGGTGAACAATTAGCTTGATCAGTTCAGCTAATTTTTAGCTAGCTTGCTAAGTAGGGAACAAAAAATATTAGGGAAGCAAACCATGGAGGAAGAATGAATGACAACTGAAAAATTAAACATTGGAATTATTTTAGGGAGTACACGACAAGGGCGAGTAAGTCCACAAGTAGGAGAATGGGTGAAAGGAATTGCCGCTCAACGCGGAGATGCTCATTATGAAATCGTTGATATTGCGGAATACAATCTCCCACTTTTTGGAACAACTGATGGAACAGAACCGGGAATTGTCGCGTGGAATGAAAAACTTGCCAGCTTTGATGGCTTTGTATTTATTGTTCAAGAGTATAACCATAGTATTACGAGCGCTCTAAAAAATGCGATCGATTTTGCTCGAGAAGCTTGGTATGACAAAGCTGCTGGGATTGTAAGTTATGGCTCAACTGGTGGAGCACGCGCTGCTGAACATTTGCGCGGTATTTTAGCAGAACAAAAAGTTGCAGATGTTCGTACACATCCAACTTTAAGCTTATTTACAGATTTCGTGAATGCAACAGAATTTCAACCACAAGAATTGCATCTTGTAAATGTTAACACCATGTTAGATGAGGTACTTGCCTGGAGTGGAGCATTAAAAACTTTAAGATAAGTGAATGAATTTAAACCGACCTTCTTTTTTTATAAAATAGGTCGGTTTTTTTGTAGGTTAGAAGGTAAAATTCACATTTACTTGAATTACATAATAGAGACAATCTTGCTAATTCGTAAATGAAAGTAGGTGAGAATAACGATAGGATAGTACAGTAAACAAACTTTTTAATTATATTAAATCGTTGTATTTCGGGAATAGTAACTAGAACCAGTTATTTACAATTAAAAAATAGGGAGGAAACAAAAATGGCAAAAGTTGGAATTTTAGTCGGAAGTCTCCGTAAAGATTCATTCTCTAAAAAAATTGCTCAAAATGTTGCACCCCTCTTTCCAGAAGGATACGAAACAGAAATGATAGAAATCGGCCATCTGCCTTTATACAATCAGGATTACGATGATGAAAACAAGGTACCAGAGGCATATACTATATTTCGGACAACAATGCAGGCAATAGACGCAGTATTATTCGTCACTCCTGAATACAATCGTTCGGTGCCCTCTGTATTAAAAAATGCATTGGACGTAGGGTCAAGACCTTATGGCTCAAGTGTATGGGATGGTAAGCCTGCCGCGATTATTAGCCAATCTCCCGGAAATTTAAGTGCATTTGGTGCCAATCATCATTTACGACAATCCCTTGTCTTTTTAAATATGCCAATACTACAGCAACCAGAAGCATATCTTGGAAATGTTGCAGAATTGTTAGATGAAAATGGACACTTAAAAAACGAAGGAACAAGAGAATTTTTACAAACCTTTGTGGATGCGTTTATTGAGTTAATCAAGAAACATTAGCAGCATAATTATCATGGAAGGCGGCCGTAGATGGCTGCCTTTTTAAGTTGTTGGCTTAATGGAGGTTGAGAAATATGAAGCCGTTCAGCAGCGGCAGAAATCTTACTTGTACAATTACTATAAAATGCCGAAGTTGTCTTATATCCAATTGAACAAAAAAGCGAAGGTGCAGTCCCCTTCAAAATGCGCCGCATTTAGTGGGGGGTTAGCCTTCGCGGTCTTGATTTTTGATATATTCCTTTATTACTGATATCGGTGCTCCCCCTGTTGTAAGCAGAAGGTAGCTTTTACTCCAAAAATACGGTTTCCAATAATAGGGTTTAAGAT
>NZ_BORB01000010.1:0-129213 GCF_018332955.1 Lederbergia ruris | reverse complement strand
GTGTCGATATATGTTGTGTGCTGTCATTATTTATAAAACACTGTCATAAGAGCAATGATCGGTTGCCTTTATGACAGTGGGCTTTTCAGAAAAAATTTTGCGTGGTAGGTGTAGCGCGGAATATGGGTTTGATAGAAAGCAATACCCAAATTTGCACCTAATGCAAGTAAAAAAACTCTATAATAGTGGAAATATCCATACTATTATAGAGGATTTGAATTAGTTAAGCTATTGTGTTTCCTGCTCACCAATGCTCAATATTGATCTACAATACGCTTACTTATCAAAAAAGTAAAATACATCGAGATATTGGGGAATAAATTCCCGGGCAGCTTAACTATATGATATTTTCTTCCATTAAATGCTGCACAATCCTCTTCGTGTTTTTGCGATCATTAAACTTATTTATTTTTAAATATCTTTCTTGATACTCTTCTTCTAAAACATAATCGCGCTTGATTGCGTTTTGTACGAATCTTATCAACTCATCTGTTGAATTGGCGATTGGTCCAGGTGCATTTTCTTCATTGACAGGCGGGATTGCTTTATAGTTTGTAATTAAATAATCCTTTTCTTCCCAATAAAAGATGGGATAAGCTCCTCTGAAGATTGCATCATAAATAGCCGAAGAATAATCGGTAATAAAAACTTGTGCTTTTTTTAAAGCTTCAGAAGGGTTACTTTCAATGATATCCTTATATTCCGGAATGTTTTCGTATATGAATTGCGAAAACTTATTGTGGGGAACAATGATCAGTCGATCAAGAAGTTCTGCTTTCTTAAATGCTTCCACTACCTTCATAATGGATTTGTAATAAGATGTTTTCTTGATTTCATTGTTATATATTAATGCTTCCTCCCAATATCTATACGTTGGCATATAAGCAATTTTATCAGCATTTTCATCAAGCTTAGCAACATCTAATGTTGCCAATCCCGTTAGAATTAAATCTTGATCACTGTAACCCATTTTGTAAAATTCATTCGCTTCTAATTCTGAACTTATAACGGATTTATGCATATTATATAAATTTTTATCTTTATGGAATCCGTAAGCCATTGGGTTATCTACAGGCTTTGCGAACATGATCCCATGTTGCAAAAATATAAGGGGAACAGACATGATTTTACTGCGAATTTCATCAATATATAGGCGGTCATTTAACAAATGGTTAGAAAGTTCACTCGCAATAAAATAATTTGCTCGAAATATATTCAAATAATGTCTAAAACTGTATTTGGCAATAATGTTTGCTCCATATATTTCCCTCAATTCAGCATATCGATCGGAATGAGCGTTAATAATAAAATAGTTTTCAGATGTCGATGGATGATTCTTCATCACTTCTTCAAACACGCGAAATCCCGATTCATCTGCCTTTTCACTTTTCTTTTCAAAATAAAGATTGACATTTTTTCCCTTTGTAGGAAACAACTTCGATGTGAGGTGAGCAAGCTTAATTTTTACCCGGTTTATTAGTTTATACTCTTCAGTAAATGGAACAACGGTTGCTGTTAAGTTCCCACCCAGATTTGTTCTTATGACCATTAATTGATCACCATGCTTTTTAAAAGAAAGCGTGGTGGCCTTTTTATCTCTTTTTCTTCTTCTTAAATTATGAATGGGAATCTCTTCGTTGCCCACCAATAGGTTATTATGGATTCGCCCTTCTACCATTAAGGATTTTACAGGTACTTTAAATAGACCGAACCTTTGCAAATACTTTATTGACTTGAAGGGTCGAAAAAACTTCCCAATTTTTCTATCCGCATTCTGTAAATACAAATTTTCATATCGACCGTGCGCACGATAGGCATAGTGAGTCAGACGCCCGAAAACGTATAAATTCCTTTTAGTCAAGATCACCCTTAAGTTGGATTGATTTCCCGTAACCTTATATGGGTCACCTTTTACTATATAGATCCCTCTATGACTGCTAAAAATATAATAGCGCTTCTTATTTATACTAACAATGGATAATATGTTTTCTTTGTCTCCGTCTTTTACCTGATTATGGTTAAGGAGTTTATATCTCCTTCCTTTGGGAAGGGAAGTAAATTTCACTTCTCTTGAAGCATTTTCACTATTTATCTGAATCGTGTTTTTACTCAGTAACTTTATGTTCATATCTTTATGAGGTTTTACGATTTTTAAAAAGACTTTATCTGCAATAAACTCTTTACGAAACAAATCATATGTAATGACAATGTTGTATTTACTATAACTTATAATGGAAACAACGGTGTATCGAAACTCCGTGGTAGTAAATCCCATATCATATTGATAATGAAGCGGATTTTGGTTATTGGTGAGAAAGTCATCAATTATAAATAAACGTTCCCCATTTTGATCGACCATGCCTATTCGTGATGAGCCTATTTGATATATTTGTGCAGAGGCATAAAAGTTTTCAATATGATAGTTATAGTAATTTTCATTCGTGACATTTGCAGAGATTTCTTCCTCTTCCAGAATACAATAGATTATATTATTATACGCATATAATAAGAAAACAACATTCTGTTTAGGGATATACTTAAGAAACACCTTATCATCTGTTTCTAGTGTTGCTACCTGCTTTGGTTCATTCAATTGAAGAGATGCAAAGTGAATTTTATGCATTTTATTATCTATTTTTGAGTACAATTCTATTGAATCAGGATGGCTCTCAATCACTTCAAATGCGGAATCATAAATTTCCATTTAATCTACACTCCATTTTTTCGTTTGCATCAAAATTTTACAAAATTGTCTATTGACCATTATATTTTGATCATCCCCGCAACATTATACTTCCGATTTGAATATACCTTTAAACCGAGCGGATATGAGATGATTTGTCTCATCTAAAGCAAAATTTCATTTATTACTCTTTTACTTGCCTGACCATCTTCTAAGGAACAAAATCTCTCATTGAATTCCATTGTTACCTTTGAAGATGTATAACCATTTTCTTCTATCAATTTAATTTCTTTCATTAAGTCATCCGTGTTTTTAACAAGTGGACCTGGAGCTTTGTTTTCAAAGTCAAAGTAAAATCCTCTTAAATTATCCCTATATTCTTCTAAATCATACACATAAAACAACATCGGACGTTTAAGATTTGCATAATCAAAAAAAACAGATGAATAATCTGTAATCAACATATCTGAAATCACATAAAGTTCTCTTATATCCTCATGATTAGATAAGTCGATGACAAAATCCTCATTCCCAGATAAGTCTAGATTTTCAGAAACAAGATAATGTAATCTTAGAATTAAAATATATTGATCTCCCAAACGCTCTCTCATTTCTTCCAGATCTAAATGAAGGTTAAATTTATACTTTCCTTTTGAATAAAATTGATCATCCCTCCAGGTAGGAGCATATAAAATCACTTTTTTATTAAAAGGGATGCCTTCTCTCTTTTTAATTGCTAGAATTGTTTCTTCATTATTATGATTTATTAAAAAGTCATTTCTCGGATACCCTGATTCAACAATTGTTTTATGATAATCAAAAGCTCTAGTAAATATTTTAGTTGAGTATTCGTTAGGTGATATGAGAAAATCCCATTTCGCTGCTTCACGAGTAAAATTCTGTTTATATTTCTCTGTATTGGTTCCCGGCATATGTACCTCTTCTATATCCGCACCTAGCCTTTTTAGAGGCGTTCCATGCCATGTTTGAACATACATCGTATTTCTTGGTTTTGGAATCCATAATGGTAGCCTGGTGTTTACGATCCAATATCGGGCTCTAGCCATTTTTATTAACCATTGAAACGAGAAGCGCTGTAAACATTTTATATTGCGCATATTTCTAAATTGTTCCATATATCTCTTGTCAATACTCCAGTACATTTCATATTCAGAATGATGCTCTTCCAAGTACTCATATATCGCCCTTGGGTTATCACTATATTGCTTTCCGTGGAAACTTTCAAAAATAATAAGATCCTTGTTGGGGGGGAGTTGTCCAATTAGTTTAAAAACCATTTTATATAGAAACAGCATAAATTGACTGCGAGAAATTTTACTCCACAACGACGTCACTGTATCTCTTCCTCCTCTTTATTCCCATAAATTCAGCCGATTTCTTCTTCTCAAAACCAGCATTTTGTCGTTTTTCATCCGTTTATGCTAACGAATAAAAATATAGCTATCGAACAGGCATTAAAAGAAAACACCTCTAGGCTTGGCATCGTTAATCAACTGGAAAAAAGCTACCAAATTGGAGAGGTGTTTGATACAATAATAACGAAAAACAACAAAAATCGGCAACGGCCAAAGGAAATAGGCAATATGAAAGTATTTTTCGATTACAAACATTACAGTTGTGTTGATTTAGGAACCAATTCTTCGGATTGTATATTAAAGAACGGCTTATTTAAATAAGCCATAAAAATATGCAATTTTACCTTTGACGAATGTAACTGTTATTTGTATCATTATCATCACTAAAGCAATTATGTAAACATTAAGAGATCCACATACTTCTCTATTTTTTATAACTATGAATTTTGATGTGACACCACGGAAAAGGTATACTAATGACAAACTTCTTACGGAGGTTCCCAAATTGAAAAAAGCAATAACCTATGGAACATTCGATCTTCTCCATACAGGTCATATTAATATTTTGCGACGAGCGAAAGAGTATGGGGATTATTTGATTGTGGCCATTTCAACGGATGAGTTTAATGCGATTAAAGGTAAGAAGGCGTATTATTCCTATGAACAGCGTAAAGCCATTTTGGAAGCTGTCCGTTATGTGGATGAGGTAATCCCGGAGTATTCCTGGGATCAGAAAATAGATGATGTGAAGAAGTATGATGTTGATGTGTTTGTCATGGGGGATGATTGGCAAGGTAAGTTTGACTTTTTAAAAGAATATTGTCAAGTGGTTTATTTGCCAAGAACGGTTGGTATTTCCACAACAAAAATAAAAGAGGATTTGAATCAAACGAATAATGGTTAGAGAATTAGCAATTACTTTATATTTATGGGTCTTTCAGATTGTTTTCTCCCTTTTCAAGTTGTACCCTTTGAAAAAACAAGCAGCCTTTGTCGCTTCGTTTGGAGATAACGTTCTGTATACGGCGAGTGCCTTAGAAAAAATACATCCAGATATCCCGATTGTCATTTTGAAAACAAGTTCCTGTAAGCTGGATTTTGCAGGTTATCCTGATTGGATTATATTAAATTTTGAACCTACATCCCCTATCCATTGGTTGCGGTCGGTCTTTCACTTAGCGATATCGTCTCATATTTTCGTGGATAACTATTTTGGCTTTTTAGCGGCCGCGCCCTTTCGCAAAGAAGTAGCTCGTGTTCAATTATGGCATGCGGCTGGAGCGGTGAAAAAATTCGGGTTAAAGGATCCCTCTATTTACTACCGTACCCCTCGAGCTCAAGCCCGGTTTCAAAAAGTATATCAGCAACAGACTCATGTCGTTGTTGGTAGTGAGAAAATGAGTGAGATTTTCCAACAGAGCTTTGGGATACCTGCTGAACGGATTTTGCGAACAGGAATCCCGAGAACGGATTTCTTTTTTGATGAATTAACTCAGCAAATTGTTGAATCAGAGATAGCTTATCATTATCCCGTTATCCGAGAAAAACATGTGATTTTGTATGCCCCCACTTTCCGTGATGATCAAATGCATGTTTCTAAACTAGCCCTTGACCTTGAAAAAATGTATCAAGCGTTTAACGAAGATTATGTACTGTTTTTGAGATTACATCCTGCAATTCAAGCGGATTGGACAAATCATTATCCTGATTTTATCTATGATGTGTCTCATTTTCCTGATGTTAATCATTTATTGATGGTTACGGATATATTAATTTCAGATTACTCTTCGATTCCATTTGAATTTTCCTTATTACAAAAGCCGATGATCTTTTTCGCCTATGATTTAGAAGAATATAGCCGCACCCGTGGATTTTGGGAAAATTATGAGAACCTTGTTCCTGGACCGATTGTACAAACAACAGACGAATTGATCGAAAGCATTCAAAACCAAGACTTTCATTTACAACAAATCGAAGAGTTTGCCCAGGATTGGAATGAGTATTCAAAAGGAAAATCGAGCGAGCAATTAGTACATGCTTTATTCTCACCTTCCGAACAAAATTCACCTTCTGGATCTTTGGAGGGATAGCGAAAGGAGTCCAATATTGACTCCTTTTTTTATTGTATGAATCCCCAAGTCTTTTTCTCTAGTTACTTTTTTTACACGGTTTTACATGATTTGTCATCAAAATGTATTTTACCTAATCAGACTTTCATAGTATTATAGTTTGTAGTATATTTATTTTTCGTAAGCGCATTGTAAGAGGTAAGAGAAATTTTTAAAAAAAAGGAGTCTAATCCTTATGGGAAGACAACAAATAAAAGTGTCCAATAAGAAAATACGTAATAGACGCATTTTTTGGTTTTTGATTTTTCCGATTTTACTGGTAGCGGCTGGAGCTATTAGCTACGGAGTGCATATATATACAAAAGCAGAAGATATGATGGCTAATTCTTATCAAGATGATCGTGATGGAAAATCAGATTTACGTGATAAGAAAGTGGATCCTAAAATTGATAACGTGTCGATCTTATTTATCGGGATTGATGAAAGTGCAAAACGTAGTCAAGGAGAGAATACACGTTCAGATGCCCTGTTACTGGCAACCCTGAATGAAAAACAAAAGTCTGTGAACCTTTTATCCATTCCTCGTGATACGTATGCGTATATCGACGAGGTTGGGTATTCAACAAAAATTAACCATGCTCATAAATTTGGCGGGCCAAAGGCAACGATTGAAACGGTTGAGAATCTTTTGGATATTCCCGTCGATTATTATGTGCGTGTTGATTTTGAAGCATTCATGGAGATTATCGATGCCCTCGGTGGCGTGGAGATTGATGTACCATTTGCCTTTTCTGAACAAGATTCCAAGGATCGTGCTAATGCGATCTCATTGGAAGCTGGATTGCAGACACTGGATGGCGAAGAAGCTTTAGCCTTTGCTAGAACGAGAAAAATGGATAATGATATTGAACGTGGAAAAAGACAACAAGAAGTGATTAAAGCCATCGCCAAGAAGGCTGCATCAGGTACGGCAATTCCGAAATTTGGTCAGATCATTGATGCCATTGGAAACAATATGAAAACAAATATGACTTTTGATGAAATTAAAGCTTTTGCTGACTATGGAATTTCAGGAAATTTATCGATTAATACGATGACCCTTGATGGTTATGATGCCTATATTCCGAACAGTGCTGGTAATAATGTTTATTACTGGCAGCTTGATGAAGAAGCACTAACCGAAACCACCCTTGCCTTAAGACAACATCTAGGCTTAGAACCAGCAACCGACGTTACGAATAATGTTGCTGAACCTGCTCCTAATGAAGAATAACCAAGTCCTCCCCCACTTGCAAAAATGTGCAAGTGGGGGTTTTTAAATTGCTTTTTTGCTGTTAATGGCACGGCTCGAATTTTGTTTAATTTCCTGTGTATAAATAGCGTAAACCCTTTCTATTTTCCCTCTTTTTAGTATAATGAAGATAGAACTACACCTCGATTTATCCTCATTAAACTCTACAAAGGAAGTGTCACTATGCCTCTAGCACAGTTGGTTAGAGAAAGCCCTCCTGACTATATCCGGCACGATCAGCTATTCAAAGAATTGATTCATACGTTTTTCGAAGAATTCTTGGAGGCGTTTTTTCCTGAAGTCCATCCATTTGTTGATTTTCATGATCTAACGCCTTTATCAGAAGAAGTTTTTACCGATTTAATTGAAGGAGAAACGCGGAGGCTGGATATTGTCATCGAAACTACACTAAAAGGTACAAAATCAGTCATTGTCATCCATGTTGAACCGCAGAGCTCTCAGCAAACCTATTTTCATAAGCGCATGTATCAATACTTCAGTCTTCTGTATAACAAGTATAGGAAGCCGATTATTCCCATCGCTGTTTTTAGTTACGAGGAAAACTGGGAGAAGAATCAGTATACCATTGCCTTCCCTTTCTTTCATGTACTGACTTTTAATTATTTGACACTTCATCTGCGAAAACAAAATTGGCGAGCTTATATCGACTCAAACAATCCTGCAGCTGCAGCGCTTTTGAGTAAAATGGGATATACTGAAAAAGAAAAGGTTCAAGTTAAGAAAAGCGCAAGCGCCCGTTTAGCGACGTACAAACTTTTTAGGGGCCTGACGAGATAAAGGAAACACAGTGAGCCACGAAAAGCGGAAGGCGGTTGTTCAGGGGCGACAAGCAAATGTTCTGGAATCTGGAAGGGCGTTCTTTCCCTTCCAGAATTCCAGGTTATTTGACCTCGAGCCCCTACCGCCTGCAGCTAGACATTGAAAGGCGAGCTGATGTTGACTTATCGTAGGAAGGCACCGAAAGTTTGCTAGTCGCTGGGCGCTGGAGCTGGACCTGACATTAGCCAAAATTTCTTTCCTATCCTTCAAAAAGGAATTCCTCAGAATGCTTGTGAAAATGGAGCTGGATCCGGCCAGACAAAGATTGGTCTATGGATTTTTCGAACGCTATTTAACACTAGACGAAGAGGAGGAGAAACAATTGATGAACGAAATCAATTATATGGACGAAGCAGAAAGAATCAAAATTATGGAAATCCCCATTTCTTATGAAGAGAAAGGGATCGAGAAAGGGAAAGAGATCGGAGAAAAAAGTGGCAAGCGAAAAGTTGCTGTAGAGATGCTAAAAGAAGGGTTATCCAGCGAATTGATTGTTAAAGTAACGAAATTGAAAAAAGAGGAAATTGAAGAATTGAAAAAGAAGTTATAATTTTTATACGGGCCCTAGGCGGATCTTTTGCCGTGTTTAAAATGCAGAAGCAAAGGGAAAGGGGTTTTTGCTCCCTTTCCCTTTTGAAAGTCGTTTTAACTAAGAGTCTAATTCTTTGTTTACTTTTTCCGTTACCTCGTCTAAAAGTTCTTGTGGGGTGCCCTTTCCACGGGTTGCTTTTTCAACAGCATCTGATAATTCATTCCAATAAAGCGAACCTTCTTTAATCACCGGTCGATGATGAGCAACTGGTAACATCTCGATAAATTTTCCGAAGATAGGATCATCCTTATAGCCGATTTCTTCGTTAACGGAATCAATTGTTGCAAAAGCTCCACTTAATTCACTAAATATTTTTTGTCCTTCTTCACTTGCAAAAAATTTCATAAATTCAAAGCCAGCTTCTTTATTTTTGGCCCCTTTCGGCATAACAGCTGACCACCCCCCTGACCAAGTCGTGTGGTCTTGTCCAGATGGTGTGGGGATAGGGAAAACATCAAAATTTAAATCAGGTTTATATTTCTTTATATTTAATACATCACCAGGATTACTAACTTTCATGCTTATTTGCCCGGTAATAAAAGGGTCCATCGCGGCAGAACCTTGGGAATCTGTAAATCCTGCAATATCTTCCACATTATATTTTTTGGCAAAATCCACTTCCCATTGAAGTGCTTCTACAACCTTTGGATCGTTCGCTGTGACTTTTTTGGTTTCCTCATCATAGAAGTCACCACCAAAGGACCAACCCCAAGTATATAACCAACCTTGCGCATACCATGGAATAAATCCGACTCTTTCAAACTTATTCCCCTTCTTTATTGTTAGTTTTTCCGCCGCCTCTTCTAATTCCGCAATGGTTTTAGGTGGATCATTGGGGTCGAGGCCAACCTCCTTAAACTGATCAATGTTGAAATACACTAAGCGGGCATCCGTGGTGATAGGTAATCCATAAAGTTTGTCATCGTAATTCGCCTCATCCCAAGCAAAAGGATAAAATTTGTCCTTTGTGACCCCTTCCTTTTCCGCCATTTCGGTTAACTCTTCAAGTGAACCTTGATTCGCCCATGAACCAATTTCAAAACGGTCAAAGTAAGCCACATCTGGGGGATTTCCTCCAGCAATGGCTGCTAGTAGCTTTTCATTCTGTCCTTCTCCTTGGTTCGCCACATAGGTCGCATCAATTTTGATTTCCGGATGATTTTTTTCAAATGCCTCAATCACTGCGTTGATTGCCGTAAGCCCTTCATTCGTAAGCGGATGCCAAAGTTTCACCGTCGTCCTTTTATCCTCGGTTCCATTTCCACTAGAGTCCTTTGAAGAACAACCCGATAAAACTAGCGATACTAAGAGTAGACTAGACACAAGGACCATTCCAAATCTACTTTTCATTCTTCATCACCTCCAAAAATTTTCCAACATTTAAGAAGTAAATCCATATTACCGTCTATTCACATATCGACTTGTAGGTAGCCTTTCCCGTATCACCTGCCCTTCTTAGAAATTGACAGGGTATGGCTTTTTAGCCGTTATAGACTAAAAACTATCCTTTAATCCCACTAAACGTAATCCCATTAATAAACGTTTTTTGTAAGAAGAAGAAAAGAATAATGACAGGTAAAGTCATCATGGTCGCAACAGCCATCATCATGCCCCATTCAGAACCTTGCTGGTTTTGGAATTGTTGTAATCCAAGCGATAAAGTATAGGCAGATTCATCAGTTAGATAAAGAAGTGGGCCAAGGAAATCCGTCCAACTTGCCATGAATTGGAATAATCCGACTGCTAAGACTGCTGGTTTCGCTAGCGGTAACATAATTTGCCAATAGATTCGAAATTCACTAGCCCCATCGATCCTCGCAGCATCAATTAAACTTGCCGGTAATCCCATAAAAAATTGTCTTAACAAAAAGATATAAAGCGGCATCCCGAAAAAGGAAGGAACAATCAGTGGTAAAGGAGTTCCGACCCATCCCAGCTTATTAAACAGCAAAAACAATGGAATCATCGTCACTTGTGCCGGAATCATCATCACTGCAATCGTAATCACAAAAAGTACATTCCTCCCCCGCCACTGTAATTTTGCAAAACTATAAGCGATCAATGGACAGGATAAAACAACTCCAAGAGTACTGAATAAAGTGATGACAGCCGTATTTTTTAAATACGTGAAAAAGGGAATATGTTCCATCGCATTGATATAATTACTCCACTCAAATGGTCTTGGAATCCATTCAGGTGGAAAGGTGAATATTTGCGTTAGCGGTTTCAAAGAAGTTGAAATGAGCCATAAAAACGGAATAATAAAGAATAATGAAGCGGCTATTAATAATATGTGAGTGATGACTTTACTCGCTCGAATTTGCATATGAACCCTCCTACTCCCCTTGATAATGAACCCATCGTTTTGACGTCAGAAAGATAATCCCGGTTAAAACCATAATAATCACAAAGAGAATCCAAGCCATTGCCGAGGCGTAGCCCATTTTAAAATATTTAAAACCATTGTCATAGAGATACATAACATAGAATGTTAAAGAATTAGCCGGAGATCCTTTTCCTTGTGTTAGCGTATATGGTAAGGTAAATTGCTGAAAAGCCCCGATTACTCCCATCACTAAGTTATAAAAAATCACAGGCGATAATAAAGGTAATGTAATGTTTAATGTCTTTTGAAACCAATTCGCTCCGTCCACGTTAGCAGCATCATAGTAATCTTGCGAGATATCGGCAAGACCAGCCAAATAAATCACAACAGCCTGTCCGATTCCCCATAAAGACATAAAAATCAAAGATGGTTTTGACCACACTTCACTTCCTAACCAAGAAGGCCCTTCAATCCCGATTGAACTAAGGAAGCCATTGACTAAACCAAATCCAGGGTTTAACAACCACATCCATAGAACCGCCAATGCAACCTGCGGGACCAAGGTTGGCAGGAAGAAAATTGTCCGATAGATCGCCATGCCTTTTACCTTTACGTTTAACATCATTGCTAAGCTAACACCGAACAGGATACTTAATGGTACAAATAAAACAGCAAAATATACGGTGTTATAGATTGATTTCCAAAAGAGACCATCGTGCATTAAATCCTTATAATTTTGCAATCCAACAAAGTCTCCCGGCTGTAAAATACTGTATGTTGTAAAACTAAAATAAATCGAAGCAAACAACGGAAAAGCAAAAAATAATATTAAGCCAATTATCCAGGGTGAAGCAAATAACCAGCCATGCCATTCAATATTTCGTTCATAACTAGAACGTTTTTTCGGTTTGTTTACCCTTGCGGTGGTGGCTCTTTTTTTAACGGTTGATTCCATTTTCTTGTCCCCTCTCATTTGGAGATTAGAATTTTGGGAAAGAAGTGAGCGCCTCTTTCCCCCTTTTAAAAGTCGCCTACATTAAGAGTCCAATGCTTTGTTTACCTTTTCCGTAACCTTATCTAACAGCTCTTTTGGTGTTCCCTTTCCTCGAGTTGCATTTTCAACAGCATCTGATAATTCATTCCAATAAAGTGAACCTTCTTTGATCACAGGTCGATGATGAGCATTTGGTAGTATTTTGACAAATTCACCTAAAATCGGATCATCTTTATAACCCAGTTCTTCGTTAACTGAATCGATTGCTGCAAAATCCCCGATAATTTCACTAAATATCTTTTGTCCTTCTTCACTTGCGAAGAATTCCATAAATTCAAAACCTGCTTCTTTATTTTTAGCCCCTTTTGGCATAACGACAGACCAGCCCCCTGACCAGGTTGTATGATCTTCCCCAGTTGGAGTAGGCACAGGGAACACACCATAGTTCAAATCAGGTTTGAATTTTTTAATATTCGGAACATCGAAGGGTCCACTTACTTTCATACTTATTTGTCCCGTGATAAAAGGGTCCATTGCTTCGGAACCTTGGGAATCTGTAAAACCAGCAATGTCTTCTACATCATATTTTTTAGCAAAATCAGCTTCCCACTGAAGTGCTTCTACAACTTTCGGGTCATTGGCTGTCACTTTACCGGTTTCTTCATCATAGAAGTCACCACCGAATGACCATCCCCAAGTATATAGCCAGCCTTGACCATACCAGGGAATAAAACCAATTCTTTCAAATCTATTTCCTTTTTTAATCGTCAGTTTCTCTGCGGCTTCTTCTAATTCTGTAATGGTCTTTGGAGGATTGTCTGGATCCAGTCCAACTTCTTCAAATTGGTCGATATTAAAAAAGACTAATCGTGAATCCGTTGTAATTGGTAAACCATAGAGTTTACCATCGTAAGAAGCTTCATCCCATGCAAATGGATAAAAGTTTTCTCGATTAATTCCAGCTTCCTCTGCCATACTAGACAAATCTTCTAATGACCCTTGGGCCGCCCATGATCCAATTTCAAATCGATCAAAATAGGCAACATCTGGTGCATTTCCCCCAGCAACAGCGGCTAATAATTTCTCGTTTTGCCCTTCCCCCTGGTTTGCAACATAGGTGGCATCAATCTTAATGTCAGGGTGACTCTCTTCAAAGGCCTTAATCACTGCGTTCATTGCATCAAGCCCTTTATTGGTTTGAGAATGCCAAAATTTAACCGTGGTCACTCCCTCTTTTTCCCCTTTACTATCTGTTTCCTTTGATGAACAAGCAGTCAAAAATAACGAGAGTAATAGAATACTAAACAAAATAATCATGCCAAATTTATTTTTCATTTCCCTTCACCTCCGGATATTTTTAACAATTCTATACAGGGTACCACTTACATGTAACGCTTACACAACCTTCATAACAACAGTCCCTGTTAGTAAGTATATGTTATATTAACATATAACAACATGTCAACTAGTAATATAAAAAAAGAGAAGAAAGTATCATACTTCTCTAGTCGATAGCCCCTCTATTAATTCAAACTGAACGAGTTCTTTTTCTGTATGATTTTTTCCCTTCATTTTCTCATGTAATAACAGAACCGTCTTCTTCGCGATCCCCACCTCGTCCTGGAGAATATGTGTAAATGGAAATGGACCAATATTCATCTTGGGCGAATCAAAGCAAACAACAGAATAATCTTTGGGAACCTCCTTCCCTATTGTGTGGATAACGTGTTGAAGAACAATCGCTAATGAGTAGCGGCAAGAGACAAATCCAGTAATGGTTGGGTTTTCCAGCAAGAATTGTTGGATTTTTTTAAGCTCTTCTTCAAATGCGGCCCCCTGTTCCTTGAAAACTAAATAATCTGTAACACTGCTCGTTAATATAATTTCTGGATTATACGGATACTGCTGCTGATGAAAAGCTTGCTGGTAACCCGTTAAGCGATCTGCCAATACTGTTGTCCCATCATCTGGAGGAGTAATATAGGCAACTTCCCTATGTCCCAGAGAGAACAAATAATTTGTCGCTACGGTAGACGCGCGAATATTATCTGTTAAAACCGCACTTGCTTGAATTCCCCGTAGATACCGATCGATGAGGACAAGAGGAAACTTTCTTAATACTAGCTCCAATATTTTCATGTTGTAATGTTCACCATGAACAGGCAGAATAATCAAGCCATCTACTCCGATATCCAAAAGTTCCTCTATCGCCTTTTCTTCTTCTACTACATTTTCTAATGACAATTTAAGGTATAATAATCCGCCGAGCTTCGTAATTTCTTTCTCAATTTGTTTCACTAACGTCACACCAAAGCTTTCTGAGAAGTCGGAAATAATCAGCCCGACAGTAAAAATATCCTTCCTAAGCTGGGAATTTGCTTCTAACGTTACAGAAGAGTTACTTGCTGCCCCCTTCGTAACAAATGAGCCTTTCCCCTGAATACGCTTAATCCGTTTTTCTTGGGAAAGTAAATCCAAAGCTTTTTTAGAAGTAATTCTGCTTACGTTAAATTGATCTGCCAATTCCTTTTCTGAAGGAATTTTATCTCCATATTTCCATTCCCCTTCATTAATTTTGTTAAGAATACTTTCATAAATCTCTCTGTACAATGGCTTGTTCACACATTTCACCCTTTAGTCTTAGATTATTTATCCTGCATTATAAATGAATTTAACATAAATTTTTCTCTTCTCATGAAAAAACAGAAAAAACGATTATAAATTTTATAACTCTCAACTTGATATAACAACCACATCAACTTTAAAACATGTATTAAGGCAACCCTAGCACGCCCGAATTTAATTCAGAACAAAAGCGCAAGCGCCTGTTCAGCGACGTACAAATTTAAAGGCTTCTGACGAGATAAAGGAAACACGGTGAGGACGAAGAACGAACCGATATTGACTTATCGTAGGAAGAAGACGTAAATTTGCTAGTCGCTAGGCGCTGGAGCTGGATGTCAACCACAATATAAGCAGCTTATCCACAAGCTAGGATTTTATAAATTCCTAAGCAACAAAAAAAACAAGAGCCTCGCGATTGAACGAATGCTCTTGTTTTTATACTCGATCATCATAGCGACTATTTTGAGTTCTAGGTCGCATGAATTTTAAGATTGGTTTGTAGTCTTTTCCAGCAAGTCCTATGAGCTCTGCAAATAATTCAATGAGCAGTAGCAGGAGGGCTATGATGAGTAACGATCCCCAAATGGTTGCCATGGAGAAAATGATGGCTGCTAGACTAAACATAATGGCAATACCATAAATGATCAACACTGTTTGACGGTGCGAGAAACCAGAACTTAGCAGACGGTGGTGTAAATGGAGCTTATCAGCTGATGACAATGGTTTCTTTTGCATAAATCGGCGCATCATCGCAAAAAATGTATCGGAAATGGGAACACCGAGAATAATAATTGGGATGACGAATGACAGGAACGTAACATTTTTAAATCCGAGTAGGGATAATACAGCTATCATATAGCCTAAAAATAAGGCACCTGAATCTCCCATGAAAATTTTCGCTGGATAAAAGTTATAAGGTAAAAATCCAAGTGTACTGCCCAGCAATACAAGAGCGATTGTTAAAACGAAAAAATCTCCTTGGATTAAAGACATAATACTCAATGTTACAAGGGCAATCGACGAAACTCCAGCTGCCAGCCCATCTAATCCATCAATAAAGTTAATGGCATTTGTAATACCAACAATCCACAGAATGGTAAGTGGGACAGAAAGGTATCCGAACTCCATTTGTCCGCCGAACGGGAGGTTGATGAATTCTAAGTCAAAGCCTCCAACTAAAGCAACGATAGCCGCAAGGAGCTGGCCGATGAATTTATAGCGTGGAGCAAGGTCATAAATATCATCCAGAATGCCCGTGATGATAATAATCCCACTTCCGATGATAATCGGCCATAAATATGGACTATCTTCATGAGATAGGATCAGCCCTAGAATAAAACTTATATAAATAGCAAGCCCACCCAGGTAAGGCATGGCTTTACTATGTACTTTCCGATCGTTCGGTTTATCGGTTACATTCCATTTGATTGCAAATTTTTTGACGATAGGTGTTAAGATGATTGAGGCAACAAAGCATATAAAAAAATAAAGCAGATCCAATTTGTAACCCCCTTGCCCTTACTATTGCACATTTTATCGTAACTAGACATATCGATTAATGACATTTATCCCATTATTAGGAATTATTGCGTATACGCCCTTTTCGTAGCTGAGCATGGCTTTATTGCTCCACAATGTATCATTGTATTCAATAAAAGATCAAAGGCTAGATTCGCGACATTCTGTCGCAACGCCTTTGTGAGCAACATCCTGTTAGCCACATGGAAGCATTTACGCTATATTTCTTTACAAGTATCAGCTGTCATAAAATAATCATTTTCTGCTTAAAAAAGCCGAATTTTGCCTAATCACATAATAGCCGAAATAAAGCTCGTTTTCAACTAATCTTATATTCTTTGACGATCGGAAAAAGAAAAAGTTACATATTATCGGAACTTTTTCTTCTATATTGAAACATTTTTTTCACAAAAGTCGGCAATGCGAGCATTCTCTTCCAACGTGTTGGCTGTTGAATCAGCCGATATAACCATTCCAGATTTAAATTCCGCCAAAATCCAGGAGCACGTTTCACTGTTCCTGCTAAAATATCAAAACTACCACCAATTCCCATAAAGATCCCTTTTTCAAAGGAATCTATATTTTTCTGAATCCATTCTTCTTGTTTTGGGTATCCTAAAGCAACAAAAACAAGATCTGCTTTGGCTTCTTTTACCATCTGCTTCACTTTATGCTCATGTCCTTTGAAAAATCCGTGATGATAACCTGCAATCACTAATTTTGGATAATCCCTTTTGATCTTGGGAATCATCTTCTCCAGTGTTTGCTCGCTTGCACCGAGAAAAAAGACACGTAACCCTTTTTGATTGGCGATAGATAGTAATTCTATCATTAGATCAAAGCCTGCAATTCTTTCCGGCAGAGGCTGGCGAACAATTTTCGAACCTAATATCACTCCGACTCCATCTGCAATGATATGATTGGCGAACTGTAAAGTATGCATATATTGAGGATCCTTATTAGCATACATGACAATCTCGGGATTCGCAGTCACAACAAAGGCTTTTTTATTACGCTCGATTTTATCCTGTAAAATATTCAATATTTCCTGTTGAGTGGTAAAGTCAAACTCCACCCCAAGGATATCCACTTTTTTCAATATGGTTAACTCCTGTATCACAATTTATTGACATACCTTTATAGTATATCATTTCTAAACCAAGTATGGATATGGTAGAACTTCACTCATCAAAAATATTATTTCCTTATTGCGCACATCATCTTTCAAAGTTTGTTTTTGCTTCATCCTCAAGGATCAAAGGCTAAAGTCAAGGATGAACAGCTAAGTACGCGCCGTCCTGGCGCAACGCTGTTCTGACTCACATCCTGTGAGCCTCCGTTCTGGCGCAACGCCTTTGTGATCAACGTCCTGTTGACCTTAGGTCCCTTTCATTCTATCTTATTTTTATGTCTATTTAATGACGAATTGTTTAAATTTCAAAGTTTTTTTGCTTGGAAATAAACGAGCTGAATCGTTAGAGCAAGCACTTTTTTCCAATTATTCAAGGCGAACGTTAAGCAAGGGGCATAAAAGCCCCTTTATATATCATTTTAGCGCTTTCATTTATAAAGGATAATGCTTACTCATAATATGTTTCCGCGCGGCTAATGCATCGAGGGTCAGAGTCTTTTGTTGACATTGAATACTAAAGGACGAAAAGATCAGCACTTTTATTTCGTCCGGCATACATAAGCCTTCACCTATATCTTCTATGTAAAAGAGCCAATCCTTTAAATCAATGATCATTCTTATATCCCATTCCATGTCTTTTACTTTTACCGTTAAATCAAGGACTGTTTGGACAAATAAGGATGGTGATAAAAGCACAGTAGTTTTTAGAATAGATCTCATGGAGTTCTGTAAAGGATCTACGAAGTAAGTCACGGGGCTTAATATTATTTCTCTATGATTCTCCACGTCTCCGTGGCAAACCAGTCGATATCCCCTTCCCGCAATTTTTCCATACGTCATTATTCGTCTTATTTCAACATGCATACTCAAAGTTCATTCCTCCTCTAAGGTTAAAAAGACCTATCTTTAGTTAAATGTACCTATATATTAACTTCCCTGTATGTCATTTACTTCCTGTTATCAACTTGTTATGTTATTTTTCATTATGTTTTGTTATAAAGCCCTCTTCTTTCCTCTATTGTCGGTATCTTTAACAAAAAAGCTAAAATGGGGGAAGTAGTATGGCATTCCATCAAGAACTAAAAAAATATCGAGAAGAAATCTTGGGAATTAGTCAAGATGAAGCAATCAAACGACTCCATATGACACAGGCTGCCCTTTCCAATTACGAACATGGGAAACGCCAAATCTCTATTGAAACATTACAACAATTCCAGCGTGCCTATGCCATTCCACAAGACCATTTAATGCGCATTCTATTTGGTGAAGAGACAGGAAAGGATTACACCCCGATGATGCTGCGAGAGCACACGAAGGATTCAGAGCTAAATAAGATTCTTGACATGATTGAAAACAACGAGAACCTATATAAGTTCCTCGTTTCCCTCTCTTATTCCGACGAAAAAACGCAACGAGACGTAAGTGCTTTTCTTCCACAAATACTGAAACTCGTCCAACGCTAATCGTAGTTGGACGGGCCCATTGCTTCCAATCCGGAAATCACTGCTATCAAGCACTCCTTTCATCCTATCATTCCTATTCATCACCTTCGAAAGTCCCTGTTTTGAGAATAATAGAAAGAATTTTAACATCTTTGTGTGAAAATCATTTAAAATAGAGATGTCGACTTTTGAAGCGGGGGATTTCTTTGATCTATGAATTAAGAATTTTTAAAGGATTGTTTTATCCAAATCAGAGTTTCTTTAAGCTAGCGAAAGCGGAAGTAATCGAAGGGCTACGCTTACGTATTTTTTGTCTATTATTGGTGAGTGCGGCACTTTTCGCTTTTTCTGGGTGGTTTGGAATTGGAAGTCATGTTCTTTCTCCAACATTATTGCGTGAGTCGCCGATCGAATATGAAAGTTTAAAAGGATTTTTTGTCATAGGTCGTTTCTTGCTGGGACTTTTCTATGGAGGGATGATTTTAACATTACCTTCCCTTTGTTTTTGGCTTTTTTCGCAAGAGATTTATGCAAAATTTGTGGTGATTCAAGCCTTTATCTTGCCGATTTTATTATTGGAACAGGTTTCATTTATTATTTTAGCGATTGGCTTTGATCTGCCATGGTATTCTTCTCCTTTATCTTTAGGCGTGATCGGGCAGTATCTTTTAACACATAAATATGTGATTTTTTTACTCGGTTCTATTTCTATTTTTAAAGTATGGGCCATGGTCATACAATATCGAGGGATAAGAACGATGAGCTCTTTAACTCCTTTTCCCCTTGTGCTCATGGTTTTAGGCATTCATTTGGTTTCGTGGTGTTTCACTTCTGCTGTGGCTGTTATTAATTTTGTAATCCTTTTATAATTATCGCCCTACTACATAAAAAGCTGGTGATTCTTGTGAAAAAAAGCTTGCTCTTGCTTATGGTAGTACTTTTTATCGGCCTCAATATCTTTTTAATCGAGAAAGATGAGGGCAAGGTCAAACGTGTGACACATCTTTCTGAATGGAAGCCTTTAGTTACTGGGAATCTTGAGAAAACCCTTCAGACAGAAGGGGTCGTCGTCGCCGATGAAAAACACCCTGTTTTTATTGATACACACGTTCCGTTTAAGCAGTTCTTGGTGAAAAAAGGTGACGTCGTAGAAAAAGGGACACCGCTCTTCGAATATGAAAGCTCTGACCAAGAAGAACAGACAGCATTGTTAGAAGCAGAGATCACACGTTTGGAAGCAGAGAAGAAAAATGTGATGACCTATATTGAAGAGCTTGTCAAAATGAAATCAAATATATATCCAGTGAATTCTTTCAAAAGAACGAATGACGACGCAGAGGATACTCGTACGGCAGATTCCGTGGAGGCAGCTTCAATCCGGGAGGTCTCTTTATCGATTGATCAAGTGATCGCTGAAAAAGAACTGGATCAAAAGAATATAGAGGAACTGATCCGCCAATATGAAACACAGCGAAGCTCGATTCAAGAAGGGATAAAAGGTTTGACCGTTTTCAGCCCGTATGAGGGGAAAGTGGAGACCCTTTCTTTTGAATTGGAAAATCCCATCATGACTGTCACATCTGAAAATCCGATCATAGAAGGACGACTATCAGAGAATCTGGTTGAAAAAGTGGAACCTGATATGCCAGTAAAACTTCACTCTAGCCAATCCGCTGGGCCAATTCCTGGGAAAATAGGCATCATTGAAGATCTTCCTTTGGAGGAAGTAGCCTTGGACCAAGAGAGTTTTTACCGATTTACAGTGGATCCAGAGTCTACAGAGGAAAAATGGCGGATCGGTCATCATCTCCAAACTGAAATTATTTTAGCCCAAGCAAACAATGTCCCTGTTGTTTCAAAAAGGAGTGTGGAAAAGTTAGAAGATCAAGCTTTTCTATGGGTTCTCACGGAGGATGGAAAAATTGAAAAAAGGATGGTCAAACTAGGTTTACACGTTAACAATCGCCAAGAATTAACGAGCGGCATTGAAAGCGGTGAATACTACGTTCCCGACCCTAAAGAAGTCAGTGAGGCTACCCCCTTTATTACAAGTTTCCAATGGGACAAGCAAATTCTTAGTACTTGGAAAAAGGCCAGTTCAAGAAAAATAATCAAATATTTATTAGTTGGACTGTTACAAAAATAAGGGGACGGGCTTCTCACGCTGTCCCCCTTGTTACACTTTTCTGCAAATATAGGGACGGCCAGCCTTCGCGCTGTACCCCCTTTTACACTTTCCCACAAATACGGGGACGGCCAACCCTTTCGCCGTCCCCCTTTTTACACTTTTCCGCAAATATGGGGACGACCAGCCTTCGCGCCGTACCCCCTTTTACACTTTTCCACAAATAGGGGGACGGCCAGCCTTCGCGCTGTCCCTCCTTTTACACTTTTCCGCAAATAGGGGGACGGCCAGCCTCCTCGCTGTCCCCCCTTTTACACTTTCCCACAAATACGGGGACGGCCAACCCTCGCGCCGTACCCCTTTTTACACTTTTCCGCAAATAGGGGGACGGCCAGCGTAGATACGCCCGCGCTCACGCCCCTAATTTAGAAAGAGTGGCGAGGTTCGCTCACCAACTCACGATTATTTTAGTTTTCCTGCTGCCGCCTCATCTAAAATGATCGTTACATTTGGATGTTTTTGTAGAACGGAGGCGGGGCATTCCTCTGTCACTGGACCTTCGACCATCTGCTGAACGGCCTCTGCTTTGGCTTCCCCAAATGCCAGTAGAACAATGCTTTTCGCAGCCATAATCGAGGCAATTCCCATGGAAATCGCATGAGTTGGCACGTCTTCTACTTTTTCAAAAAAACGTTTATTTGCTTCAATTGTTTCCTTCGTCAGCTCAACGACATGTGTTTTTGTATCAAAAGAGGTTCCAGGTTCGTTAAAGCCAATATGTCCATTGGTTCCAAGACCAAGAATTTGCAGATCTACTGGGTGCTCCTTTAAAATTTGTTCGTAACGTTCACATTCTGCATCTAAATCAGCAGCCATCCCATTAGGTAAGTGAGATGCTTTAAAATTCAAGCTGTTAAACAACTTATTTTCCATATAATAATGATAGCTTTGTGGATCATCTGCTGCTAAACCGATATATTCATCAAGGTTCACCGTTGTGACATTTTCAACGTTTGGTTTTGCTTCACGCATTTCAGCGTAAAACTTTAATGGTGTGCTGCCTGTTGCTAATCCTAATGTTTGAATCGTTCCGTTTTCTAATCCTTCTTGCACCAAATTAAATGCTTTTACAGATGCTTCTTCAACATTTTTTGCTGTAATAATTTTCATTCTCCATCCCCCTCATATTGATCATTTTCCTGAATCATCCAGTAGTATTTTAATTGATTTTGCCAAAACCTGCATTTACTTTTTAAAGCTTTTTCCAAGCTGATACGTGTTTTCAACTTCGAATTGCGGGTTCATTAATACAAAATCTGCATCCTTCCCAGCTTCTAAAAGACCTTTTTGGGTTAATCCAAATTCACGTGCTTGGTTACTAGATGTCATTTGTACAGCTTCAGCAATCGAACAACCGGTGAACTCGATGATATTGCGAAATGCGCGATCCATTGTTAGAACACTACCTGCTAGTGAACCATTTTCCAAACGGGCTTCTCCACCAACCACGATCACCTTTTGACCGCCTAACTCATAATCACCATTTTCCATCCCTTTCGCCATCATCGCATCAGAGATTAAAGAAATACCTTCTGCCCCTTTAATGAGATAGGCCAGTTTAATCATATCTGGATGAATATGAATGCCATCTGCAATGATTTCTACTTGCAAACCTTCCGTAATTAACGCATGGCCAGCAACACCCGCTTCACGATGATGAAGCCCGCGCATGCCATTATATAAATGTGTGGCATGTGTTGCTGCACTTTCAAGAAGTTCTGCACGAATAGCATCAGAATGTCCGACTGATGGAATAATTTCCCGCTCTTTCATCACTTGTTCGAACTCTCGGGCTCCTTCTAATTCCGGTGCATATGTCACAAGCTTAATCTGATCACCGGACGCTTCATACCATTTTAGAAATGTATCAATCTGGGCAGGCCCCATAAACTGAGGATCTTGGGCTCCGGCCTTTTTTGGATTAATAAAAGGACCTTCTAGATGAACCCCCTCGATGTGCGCTCCCATCTTTTTAGCTGTTTGAATGGTCTCCATTGCTCTGGTAATATTATCATACGTCTGTGTCATCGTTGTCGCAAAAAAGGAAGTGACCCCTTCCTCCATTAGCTTATCACTTAACTCTACATTTGCTTCAGGGTTGGCATCCATAAAATCAATGCCATGTCCACCATGAATATGAATATCAATCATACCAGGAATAAGGAGATTTCCTTTGGCGTCTATAACCGTTTCGCCTTCCTGTTCTTTATACTCATTCATAGTGCCTACTTCTTTAATTTGTTCAGAAAAACGCATATACCCCTGCTTAATTAGCTCAGCTTTTCCTCCTGGGTAAATCTCAGCATTTATAACAACCTTTTGCTTCAAACTTTTTCACCCTACTTTCTCCAACAAGTTTATTTACTTCTATTATAAATCTAGTACGTTATTATGACAAACATCTCTCTGAAAAATGAAATAAGACGCATTATAGGTTTAATATGAAAATTTTAGGGGAAAGGAGAATGTAGTTTTACAAAAAATGGCTTTTAAGTTAAATTATTGTTACAAATTGTATACATAACATTATTCATGGGTCGTTTGTGCTAAAATTGGTATATATTGTATATGATAGGGGGATTACATAGTGCGCAAGACTTTAGTAGGTACAGCTACGGCTATTATGCTAACAACATCTTTCACTGGCACTGCGCTTGGCGCAACACATGAAGTTAAACCTGGAGACTCTCTATGGAAGATTGCATCGAAATATCAAACATCTGTCTCCCAATTAAAAGATTGGAATCATTTAAAAAGTGACTTAATTTATCCTAAGCAAGTCATCATTGTCACTCCTGATGAGGCGAAGAAACCGCAAACGCAAAAACCAAAAGCGAATTCGACAAATGGAAACAAACAGGCTGCTCCTTCAACTTCAGCTAAGACCTATGTCGTGGTCTCTGGTGATAGCTTATTTAATATTGCGATCAAACATAACATTTCTTTAGCTGATTTAGTAGCTTGGAATGGTTTAAAAGGTGACTTAATTCACCCAGGGCAAGTTTTAAAAGTTTCAAACTCATCAGCAACTGTAAAACCAAACGGATCATCGAATGAAAGTTCAAATCAGACAAGTCAAAAAACAGATACATATAAAGTCGTAAGTGGCGATACGTTAAGTGGGATTGCTGCTAGATATGGTACAACGGTAAGTAAATTAAAGTCTCAGAATGGATTAAATTCCGACTTAATCCGCGTTGGACAAGTTTTGAAAGTTTCGAACTCAACAACAACCAAACCGGCTGAAACAGTAAAACCAAATGAATCAAAGAATACTAGTTCCAATAATAGTAGTCAAAATACAAGTACGTATAAAGTCGTAAGCGGCGATACGTTAAGTGGAATTGCTGCTAGATATGGTACAACGGTAAGTAAATTAAAATCCTTGAACGGCTTAAGCTCTGATTTCCTTCAGGTTGGTCAAGTTTTGAAAGTAAATGCTAGTTCATCTGCTACACCTGAAAAATCACAAACAAAACCCTCACAAGGTAAGAATACAAATACGGGTTCATCATCTAAAACCGAAGCTACTAACGCAGCAAAACTAATTAGTACAGCAAAAGGTGTACTTGGAAGCCCATATGCTTGGGGCGGTACCTCTCCTTCGGGTTTTGACTGCAGTGGTTTTATCTATTACGCATTTAGCCAAAGTGGACATAACGTACCCCGTACAAGCTCTGAAGGGTATTATGATCGTTCTTACTATGTAAAAGATCCTCAACCTGGCGATCTTGTCTTTTTCAGAGATACATATAAGCCTGGAATCTCGCATATGGGCATTTATCTAGGAAATGGTGACTTTATTCATGCCAATGATAAAGGTGTAAACATCATCAATCTCAGCAACCCATATTGGAAGAGTAAGTTTGACGGGTATAAGAGATTCTATTGATCTTGTTCATATCCATCTTGAGTCAACTAGTTAATTCTACTCATAGAAACTAGGTTTGAATAGCTTTTACCAATAAAACAAGGGAAAAACACTGCACGGTGTTCTTCCCTTGTTTTTCTTTGCTTCTGCTCGTTATTCGAGCGTCAAAATGGTCTCGACCGTATTTGTTGAGTCATTTCCTACCATTATTTTTATGTTTCCGGGTTCTACTACAAACTTCATTTCAGGATTCCAAATAGCTAGTTCTTCCTTGCTTAATTGCAGGGTGACCGTTTTTTGTTCGTTCGGTTCCAACCAGATCTTCTGAAATCCTTTTAATTCTTTTACTCTTCTGGTGATACTTGCTTCCATGTCTTTAATATATAGTTGAACAACTTCCGCACCAGCTAATTGGCCGATATTTTTCACATCTATCTGGACCTCAATAGGGGTACCTTCATTTACCTGTTTTAATGTAATATCTACTGGACTGATTTGAAGATTACTATATTCATATTGCGTGTAGCTTAGTCCATAGCCAAATGAAAATAACGGTGTTCCAGGTGAATCGATATATTGTAGCTCTCTCCCTTGGTCTTTCTGGTTATAGTAAACAGGTAATTGGCTGGATGAGCGTGGCAAAGAAACGGGCAGTTTTCCACTTGGGTTCACTTCACCAAATATTATTTCAGCCAAAGCTTGTCCACCTTCTTGACCAGGGTACCAACCGCAAAGAATAGCATCACAATCATCCACGATATCTGTGATCGCATGTGGTCGCCCTTGGATTAATACCGTGACAATCGGCTTTCCTGTTGCCGCTATTTCCTTCACCAATTGCTCCTGAACGCCACCTAGCTTTAAATCAGCAAGGTCAACACCTTCTCCACAATCCATATCTGTCGGATTGTTAGAAACAATCGCCGCTCCATTGGAATCAAATTCAAGATCAAAATTCCGCATACTACTGCCACCTAACACAAGAATCACGACATCCGAATTTTTAGCAGCGGCAACGGCTTCTGGAAAGCCTGCTTTTGATTTCCCCCGTACAGAACAGCCCTTTACATAGGTGACTTCTCCCTCAGCCATATTTTTTATCCCTTGAAGGAGCGTGGTCCCTTTTCCATCCTTTTGAATGGCTGTATAATCGCCTAGCTGATTATAAATTTGATTTGCATTTGGACCAATTACGGCAATTTTCCCCGTTTGCTTGCTTAGTGGTAAAAGCTGATCTTGATTCTTCAGCAATACGGCCGACTCCCGTGCGACTTGGAGATTTGTTTTTCTAAAAGATTCATTCCCCACGATCTGCAAAGCTTTTGTCTCGTCTGTATAAGGCTGGTCAAATAGGCCTAGAGCAAATTTCAAGTGCAGGACTCTTCGCACGGCACGGTCAATCCATTCTTCGGTTGTTTTTCCTTTTTCAACGGCCTGTTCTAAAGTTGTAAAAGCTGTATCCCATAAACTAAGGTCAACACCTGCTGAAAGGGCCAAAGCAGCGGCTGATTCATAGTCACCCGCAAGCTGCCTTAAGCGATCAATGGCGACTCCATCCGCCATAACCATTCCTTCAAAACCCCATTCCTCGCGAAGTATATCTGTTAATAATGTTGTATTCGCATGGCATGGGATTCCATCAATTTCATTATAGGCTGCCATACACCCAAGGGCACCAGCTTCTACCCCAGCCTTCATTCCAGGTAAGTGGATTTCTCTTAACTCTCTTTCCCCGATATTGGCTGGTCCAGCATTATGTCCTCCTTGGCCTTCTCCTTGACCAGCGAAATGCTTTAATACTGCCACAATTTTATTATCTTGGATTAATTCTTCTCTGCCTTCCCCCTGCAGGCCTTTCACAGCGGCCTCTGTCATTTTTGCGGCCAAATAAGGATCTTCACTGTAACATTCCTCTGATCTTCCCCATCTTGGATCACGTAAAATATCCAACGTAGAAATTAACCCCAAATGAGCGCCTCTAGAGCGTACCTCGGCCGCAACAAATTGATAAGCTTTTTCCATTAGCTCAGGGTTCCAAGTACTCCCCGCTCCAATATTTGTCGGGATCAAGGTCCCATCTAAAGCTTGGTGTCCATGGGGGCATTCTTCCGATAATAAGACTGGGATTCCTAAACGAGTATTTTCAATAATATATCGCTGAATTCTATTGGCTACTTTAGCATTTTCATGGGTAGGAATGCCATTTTCATACGTAACAGCTGACCAGGGATCCGAACGAAATAACCCATAAAGCGCCCCCATACCATCTCCTAATGCCACTTGCTCTTTAAACGCTTCTGTGAGTTCAATGCCTTTATCTGTTTTTTTGTAAGCTTCCCATCCATACATTTTTTGATTAAGCTGGCCAACTTTTTCTTTTACTGTCATTCTTTGCAATAAATCTTCTACCCGTTCCTCGATAGGGAGTGAACTGTTTTTATATTTCACCAACTCACCTCCATTTCCTATGTTTTTATATCACCCGTTCCTATTTGGAACTTTTTTTACAAAACCAGCCATGGACTGGACTGTTATTGCTCCCGGGTTTTCTAGTACAAAGGCAGATTGACCATTATCCCGTGCCGAAAATGTGATCTTTTTCGAAATGCCAGGAATTAAATCAAAATAATTATCCGAAAAAATTCCTTCCTTTTCGGCATCCAACCAAACATTTTTGGCTAACACATTGGTTGTAAGGACGAAAGCATGATCTTGGTCCTTTACTTGTTCGATTAAAATGAGCGGTACTTCCAAGTCTATATCTTTCGTTTTCACAAAATAATGCTCTTTTTGATCGATGGTTTGCCCCTTTGTTTCCAATGAAGCCTGCAGGACAACCTTGTTTGCCTCATGGTTCTGTAAGATGTCTTTCACAGCTAGTTTATCAACCATTGTGACTGTATTACTTTTCACCTGAATCTCTTGATCATATGTCCAAAGCTTTTCCCCTGAAAAGTCATATAATGTCATCTGTAATGAGCCGTCAATATCTTGAAGTCGATCAGACACAATCATAAGATTCAGCTCTTCATCTACTTGATCCAAAAGAACGATGACATCTCGATAACTCCTCTTAGCAGTATATTGCACTGCTTTCCATCTTCCGTAATAATCCATGCTGGACCATGAAGCTACAGGCCAACAATCGTTCATTTGCCAATATAAGGTTCCCATGCAATAAGGCTTTTGGGCTCGGTGCGCTTCAATGGCGGTTTTGATCGCATCTGCCTGTAAAATATGGCTCATATATAAGAAGGCTGGAAAGTCTTTCGGCTCTTGATAATACTGATCCATATACTCCTTAATGAGTTGATTGCCACGGCCATTTTTTTGATGATGAAGCATTACAGGCGATTCTAATTCAAGCTCTGTTTCTTCCGCATAGGTTTGAACCGTTTTTAGCTCAGGGAAGGATTGGAATCCATATTCACTCATAAAGCGGCCGACGACTTTTTTATAATCCTCTAACGGTTTCGCGCCATGCCAGACATCCCAATAATGCATATCCCCACTAGTTGATGTATACGTCGTATGCTGGTGTTCATCTCCTGTTAATTCACTCATTGGAGAGGATGGCCAATAATCAATCTCAGGTGCATGATCTTGCACGACTTTCGGTAATATATGATGGAAAATTTCCTCATAATCAGCCCAGATTTTCTCGCGGATTTCTTGCGTATATTCTTGCTTCCAACCCCAGCCAATATGTTCAATATAATGGGCCCAAGCTGAATCCATTTCATTATTGCCACACCACAACGCAAGTGAAGGGTGATTTCTCAATCTTTTTACATTCTCTTCTGCTTCTCGTTTCACATTGTCAAGGAAGGCTTGGTCTCCAGGATACATGCTGCAGGCAAACATAAAATCTTGCCAAACCATAATCCCGTATTCATCACATAATTCATAAAATGTATCATATTCATAAATGCCACCGCCCCAAACGCGCAACATGTTCATATTAGACTCCGCCGCACTGGCAATTTCATGACGATAGTGTTCATAGGTGATATTCGTTAGAAAACTATCATTTGGAATATGATTCGCACCCTTGGCGAAAACAGGCACACCATTCAATTCAAAGTAAAAGCTTTTTCCCACTTCATCTTTTTCTTTCACTAAGCGAATCGTACGCAATCCTGTTCTTACCTTCTTCTCGGCAACCGTCTTTCCCGCCTTTGAGAAACTGATTAGAAACTGATAAAGATTTGGCTCCCCAAGGCCGCGACACCACCAAAGTTTAGGGTTTTCAAGCTCGAATTCTAGCTCGATCGTATGATTTCCTTTTTGGATCGATACTTCTTTCTCTAAGTTTAAGCCTTCCGTTGCCAGCTGCAACTTTCCTTCCCACTCTTGGTCTGCTTCTATTTCCACTTTTGCAGTCAATTGGGCTGTCTGAGTGGTTACTACGTTTTGCTGAATATAAAGATCTGTTATTTGCACTTCAGACCAACCATAAATTTGCACGGGTTTCCATATTCCACTTGTGACAAATCTTGGTCCCCAATCCCAGCCATAATGGTAGGGAGCTTTACGAGCAAAAATACTAATCCTCTTTTCTCCTAACCCGCCATCCTCTGAATGATCATTGGATGCTGGTAAACCATATCCAAGACTTTCCAACTTCGGAAGGTCTTCTTTTACTGGAGATCGAAAGGATACAAGCAATCGATTCTCCTCTTTTTTCGCATAAGGCTTTATATCTGCCTTCCACGTACGAAACATATTATCCGCAGATAGAATTTTATTTCCATTGAAATAAACATCCGCATACGTATCTAGGCCCTCAAACACAATTTCTAGATTTTTTTGCTGAAAAAGCTCCTCTGTTAGATCAAAGGTCGTTTCATACTCCCAATCTTGCTTATCAATCCATTGCAAATCTAATTCGTTTTTTCCATAAAAAGGATCTTCTATTTTTCGATTTTCCCATAAATCTGTATGTACACAGCCAGGTACTTTAGCTTGAAGCCAATTGTCTTCGCCGCTCTGCCTGAAACGCCAATTTTCCGCTAGAAACATAGAATATTTCATTTGTCTCTCCTCTCTTGTTTAACGATTGTCTTCTAATAAATCCTATTGAAAACGAAATACATGGGCAATAGGGGCATTTTTACTTTTTTCTGCAGCAGGAAGGATAATCGCTACTCCTGTATCCGTTTGTTTAAAGTCTACTTGTCTAGAACCTTCTACCATTTCTACACGATGAACTTTTTCAGGATAAGGTATAAAAACTTCCTGCTGTACAGGTGTATCCTCATTCTCATACATATAAAAACAGTAAACGGTATTGTCTTTTTTGGTGAAAGCTATATTCCCTTGGAAGTAAGGAGCACACATTCTCGTACCGTATACGGCTTCACCGTGTACTTTTAACCAGGCTCCCATTTCTTTCATTCTCTTAATAGCCCCTCTTGGTAAACGTCCATCAGGTTGTGCTGCCACATTCAAAGCAAGATTGCCACCTTTGGAAATCACTTCGATTAATAAATGAATTAATTCTCGCGTTGATTTATAATCATCTTCATATCTAAACGAAAAGGCTGATCCCATTGTAATGCAGCTTTCCCATGGTACATCCATTGGCTTCTCTGGTACCGCTTGTTCTGGAGTAATAATATTTTCATAAGGACCACCGATCAGTCGATCAGCTGCCAGTAGCCATGGCTGTTTTTCCCGGGCTCTTTCCACTAATTCCCCTAGACGTATATCTTGCTTACTCTTTGCAGATACCCAACCTGCATCTAACCAAAGTACTTCAATTCGTCCATAATCCGTTAGTAATTCCATCATTTGCTCATGTGTGAATTGCACGAATTTCTCCCATAATTCCGGATGTTTTTCTGGATCATAGGAAGGCCCTCTCCACATTTCTGTTCCCCGCTCCATATTCGGTGCCCAGTATGTCGGTGTATGCCAATCCGCTTTCGAGAAATAGGCAGCAATCGGCAAACCTTTGTCACGGAATGCGTTAAAAGCATGTTTCACAATATCGGCATATTGATGTGTATGGAATGGACAACTTGGATCTGTGATTTTGTAATTCGTTGTCTTTGTGTCCCACATACAAAAGCCATCATGGTGCTTTGTCGTAAAGAGAAAATATTTAAACCCTGCTTCCTTCGCTAACTCTGCCCATTCCTCCGGCTGGAAGCGGATAGGATTGAAACTTTTATTCAAGTCCACATACTGGCGCTTAAAAACCTCAGGATCTGATTCCCAATCGACATCCTCTCGTGACCAATCAGCATCATCATCACTCAGCGCCCACGATTCGACTAATCCTAATTGCGAATAGGGACCCCAGTGCATCATAAAGCCAAGCTTTTGGTCCTTAAACCATTCTAATTGTTGCAAAAGCGCAGGTTCCTCTGGTTTTATCCAGTTTTTTTCGCTACTGTAATGATGGACACCGTTTTCAATTTCCTCCGTTTGTTCCGTTTTATCGATTTCATCATGTGTGTTTGCCATTTTCATTCCTCCTTAAGATTCCCAAATTTTATAACGCTTCCATCTTGCTGTAAATATGATTTTTTAATGCTTATTTTAGCTTTTGAAGGGAAACACCCGCCTTCCGCGGCAAGGTTGCGTTTCCCTTTTAAAGTCTAGCTTATCTATTTCACACTTTCATACCATTCGTGTAGATCAGCTTTCATTTGCGCGACCAATTCAGGATATTGTGCAGCTAAATTGTTGCGCTCACTAGGATCTTCTTCAAGATTGGACAGATGAACTGTATCCTCCACTACTTTCTCAAAATCTAGTTTTCCATTTAAAACGAGTTTCCATTTTCCTTGGCGCACAGCAAGTTGGTCATTGTATTCCCAAAAGACCTGGTCATGCGGGCTTTTTCCATTTTTCGTGATCATCTCGACAATCGTATCGCCATCAATCGTTTCTTTGTCAATGGAGATATCGGCAAAGGACATAAAGGTTGGGAAGATATCCATCATCACGCCAATTTCATCGGAAACTTGCCCGCCAGGGATAAGGGATGGACAGCTTAAAATCGCGGGTTCCCGGGTGCCTCCATCAAATAAACTTCCTTTGTGACCTCTGAAAATCCCAGCGCTTCCACCATAATACTTATCTTCTGTACCATCTAGCCAGTTTCGTACTTCTGCAGATGGGCCGTTATCACTGGAAAAGAAAATCATCGTATCTTCATATTTCCCTACTCTTTTTAGCGCATTGACAATGTCACCGACCCCATCATCGACAGCGGAAATCATCGCAGCCATGACTTGGCGATCCCATGGCAAATGAGCAAATCGTTCCATATATTTTTCTGGAGCATGCATAGGATAATGGGGAGCATTATAAGGAACATATAAGAAGAATGGTTGCTCCTGTTCACGCTCATTTTGAATAAATTGGACCGCTTTTTCCGTAATTAATTCTGTCATATATTCGCCATTGTTCCAGACCTCTTCTTCATTATGCCAAAGGTCATGAACAGGTGGGTTTTCCCAATAAAAAATATGAGAATAGTAATCTATGCAGCCCGCATGAAAGCCATAGAACTCATCAAAGCCATGCGCATTGGGCCGCGTTTCTGGAGTCGTTCCCAAATGCCATTTACCGAACATGGCTGTGCGATATCCATTGGCTTTCAATTTGGAAGGGAGGGTTTCATGGTCTGCTGATAATCCAGCTGCCCCCCTTTTCCCACTTAAAATTTGATCGACCTCTGTACGGGCAGGGTATTTTCCCGTTAACAAAGAGGCTCTAGATGGTGAGCATACCGGAGAATTGGAATACCAATTCGTAAATCGAATTCCTTCTTCCGCGAGCTTATCGATATTCGGCGTTTTCACATGTTCTGAACCATAACATCCTAAATCACCATATCCTAGATCATCACAATAAAAAATAATAAAATTTGGTTTCGTCAAAATGAACCACCTTCCGAATTATATTGAGGCCAACAGGATGTTGGTACAATGGCGTTGCGCCAGGACGGAGGCCCACAGGACGTGGGTCAAAACGGCGTTGCGCCAGGACGGCGCGAACTTAGCCGTTTATCCTTAAATTTTAGCTGCTCATCCTTGTGGTTAGCCGTTCGTCCTTATTATTTAGTTTGTACGCCGCTAAACAGGCGCTTGCGCTTTTCTTAATGGTTAAGGAAATTATAAAATTTGTCGCTTGTGGATAACTGTTTACGTTGCGGTTTGACATCCAGCTCCAGCGCCCAGCGACTAGCAAACTTTCGGTGCCTTCCTACGATAAGTCAACATCGATTCACCCTTTGGGTTCATCGTGTTTCCTTTATCTCGTCAGGCCCCTAAAAAGTTTGTACGTCGCTAAACGGGCGCTTGCGCTTTTGTTCTTAGAAACGTAAATCTTTGTATTGCCCTAAAGCAAGATCATTATGTTCTTCCATCCAACTTGCCAGTAATTCTCTCATGTTTATAAGAGTATCTTGATAGTCTTTATTATCTATTTCGTTGCTAAGTTCATGGGGATCTTTTTCCAAGTCATATAATTCATCGGTATCTCCACAATTAAAAATATATTTCATTTGCCCGTGGCGAATCATCCGTTGGGTATATAGGATTTCGGCAAGGCCATTGCCTTCAGTTACAGCATAATCTGGCCAATCTTTTATATCTTCATTATCGATCAGTGGGACAAATGATCGGCCATCACGGGATGTTTCCGTTGGATCTGCTCCAGCCCAGTCTAAAATACTTGAATAGTAATCACAAGTGCCCACAAACCGATCCACATATTTCGTTTCCGTTAACTTTTCCTGAGGCTTTACAATCAATGGAATCCGGCAAGTTTCTTCATACATAAAGAAGTTTTTATCACATAACCCACCGTGAATCCCTAAGGACTCGCCATGGTCAGCAGAAAAAATAATAATCGTATTATCATATAAATCATGCTTTTTTAAATAGTCGATTAAGCGGCCAATTTGTTCATCAATTAAACTGACATTCGCAAAATAATGCTTCACATAGGGTTCAAACGTTTTCCAGTCCGTAGACTTGGCCCTTTTCAAGTTATGAATGGCCGGCTTATTGGTCGATTCATCAATAAAATTAGGCCATGGTTCCAGATCGAGATCACGATAAAGATCTAAATGTTTCGTTGGTGCTACATAGGGTTCATGCGGCCCCCAAAAGTTTAGTTGAAAATAAAACGGATTTTCTCTTTGTCGGAATTGATCGATATAGTGAATCGCTTGATCGGTTAAGAAGTACTCCACGGTTGTTTCAACAGGTGAGACAACTTCTGCTGCCCAATGACCTTTATAATGTCCGGATATTTTATTTTCAAGCTTTACTTCTAGTCCCTTTTCTTTTAAATAATTATGATATTGTTCATAACCATGCCCTCCAGCACCATGGCCTGGAAAATCATCCCCCTCATAGCCAACCTTCGTTGGGCCCCAACCTAGATGCCATTTGCCCGTATAACCAACACTGTAGTTTTGCTCCTTTAGTTTGTTGCTAAGCAAATCACTTGAATTCGGCAAGCTGTCATATTTACATGCTGGTTCTGAGGTGTTATTTCTCATTTCATGATTATGTGGATACAATCCTGTTTGTAAGGATGCACGTGCTGGCGTACAAACTGGGCAACTGGCGTATGTATTGTTAAAAACAACACTTTCCGCTGTTAAACGATCAATATTAGGTGTTTGACATACTTTTCCACCATAAGCCTTTAATGTATCCACACGTTGTTGGTCTGTTAAAATAAAAAGGATATTCGGCTGTTTACTAGACATATTCATCCTCCTGTAGTTGATTACACTCAATCATTCCTAATAGGCATTCCCGTAAAATGAAATAGCAATCAGCGAGGAGGGTCTTGCCTTTCTCACTGATTGTCCATTTCTACTTTAGTTTACCATGTTTACCAAGGTGTTTTCCTTCAGATTAGAAAACGCTTTTGCAGATTTTTAGCTTTCTTTCCAACGATCATAGGCATCTTGATGGATTTTTACGTATTCATCAATTTTCATGTTTTCGATTGTTTTGACGTATTTATCCCAGTTTGATAGTGGCTCGACCCCTGTGATAAATTTCGCTTCCATCTGTTCGACATACGATTCCAAATCGACTTGAATATTATTCGCTGTTTTCTGTTCCTCTTTAGTTAAATAGACGAGCGGGAAAGGAACTTCTGCAAAGGGTTCTATTTTTTCATTTGTTTCCGTTTCGATGAATTTGTCAAAATCAGACTGCTCTTTTCCTTCAATTGGACCAGTAAGGGCAGGTGCTGAAATACCATAATTAGGCGTGATGGAACCGCGGTAATCCTCCATTGATTTGAAACCTTTAGGTGGTTCTTCCAAGTACTTCTTCTTACCATCTTCTCCTTTTTCCCACAAATGTCCTTCAGGTCCCTCTGTCAAGAACTCAAAGCCTTCGCTTGAGTAAAAATAATCAATCCAACGCATGGATGCTTCCGGATATGGATTATTTTTCGTAATCGAGAACGTCCCTCTTGAAATAGCTGGATTCCTTGGAACGACTGTTTCAGGCGAAACTGAGCTTGTCAATGGATGGAACATTGGGTTGTTCATCGCTTCCTCTTCTGTTTCACCCGTTGTAAAGAAGGAAAAGAAATCTGTGAATGCACCTAATCGATTATCTTGCCCTTTGGCTTTCTTCTGTTCAGGAGATTGCGAGAATGTTTCTGGATCAAGCAATTCTTCTTTATAAAGCTTATTCATAAAGGTTAAATATTCCTTGTAATTCTCTGTGATTGGTGTATATCTTACTTTGCCATCGACCTCCTCAATGCCCCATTCTTTCATACCAAAGGCTGCGAGTAGCCATGGGCGCATCGAATTCAATTTGACATCTGTTAATGGCACTTCATCGGCTTTACCATTTCCGTTAGGATCTTCATTTTTAAACCGTTTTAAAAGTTCATAAAATTCATCTGTTGTTTTTGGCAATTCTTTCACATCAAGAGCTTCTAGCCATTTTCCGTTATACCAGATGGGGCCGATATACCAAGAGGAGGTTGCACCTTCCGACACTCTAGGAATCGAATAAATATGTCCATCAATGGTAGTGGCTGATTTTTTGACATCAGGCCGCTCTTCAAATAGTTTTTTAATATTGGGCGCATATTCATCAATTAAATCTTCCAGCGGAATTAAGACGCCCTGTTCTCCATAATCGACTTCCATTCCTGGCGTTAGATTGTTTGTGCCAGCTCCATAAATGATGTCGGCAATATCTCCACTTGCAAAAGCCAAATTCAATTTTGTTTGGAAGTCGCTTATTGGGGGTGTATTGTATTTAAAATCAATATTCGTCATTTTTGCATATTCTTGCAGGGTCGGCATGTCTTTCCATTCTGCCAGGCCTGTTCCTGGCGCCATCATGCTTAATATGATTTTTTCATCGACGATCGGGAATCCTTCCTTATGGACTTCCACATTTTTTGCTTTTGATGTCGCATCCTTTTTGTCGTTATCTCCTGATGATCCACAGGCACTGAGTAGAAGTGTGGCTGATAATACACCAGTCAGAGCTAACTTAAATGATTTTCTCATCTATATTCCCCCTTCTTAAAGAGCAATCAGTGGGATGTAAGTGGTTTTCCCACTGATTGTTTTTTTGCTGCTCTTTGGATCTTTAGCTTTCTTTCCAACGATCATAGGCATCTTGATGAATTTTCACATATTCATTAATTTGCATATTTTCGATTGTTTTTACGTATTTATCCCAATTCTCTAGCGGCTCAACGCCTGTGATAAATTTTGCTTCCATTTGTTCGACGTAGGATTGTAAGTCTACTTTAATATTATTCACTTTTTTCTGTTCATCATTTGTTAGGTACACAAGTGGGAATGGTATTTCTGCGTACGGCTCAATTTTTTCCGTTGTTTCCTTTTCTATGAACTTTTCGAATTCAGATACTTCTTTTCCTTCAATAGGACCTGTACGGGTCGGTGCATTAATTCCGAAATCCGGTGTTAGTGTACCGCGATAGTCTTCCCGTGTTTTGTAGTTTGATGGAACTTCGAGATCTTTTTTCTTTCCATCTTCCGATTCTTCCCATAAATAACCTTCAGGTCCTTCGTTCAGGAATTCAAAACCTTCTTTAGAATAAAAGTAATCAATCCAACGCATGGTCGCTTCTGGATATGGATTATTACTTGTAATCGAGAATGTTCCCCTTATAATAGCAGGATTTCTTGGAATTAGCGGTTCAGGCGATACTGAACTTGTTAATGGGTAATACATCGGATTATTTACAGCATCTTCTTCTGATTCTTCTGTTAACATATATGAATACCAAGATGTGAACACACCTAAGCGATTTTCCTGTCCTTTTGCTGTTTTTTGTTCATCTGATTGTGAAAATACTTCAGGATCAAGTAATTCTTCTTTATATAATTTATTCATAAATGTTAAATATTCTTTATAGTTTTCTGTGGTAGGTGCATATCTTACTTTTCCATCTACTTCTTCAATCTCCCATTCTTTCATACCAAAAGCACCGAGTAACCAAGGACGAATGGTGTTCATTTTCACATCTGTCAGTGGGATTTCATCTGCTTTTCCATTTCCGTTTGGATCCTCTGTTTTAAACCTTTTTAATAACTCATAAAATTCATCTGTTGTTTTGGGCACATCCTTTACACCTAGTGCTTTAAGCCATTGACCATTGTACCAAATCGGCCCTAAGTACCAGCTGGAAGTCGAGCCTTCTTGTACTCTTGGCAAGGAGTAGATATGTCCATCAATTGTTGTCACTGATTTTTTGACATCTGGTCTTTCTTCAAATAATTTCTTAATGTTTGGTGCATATTGATCAATTAGATCTTCAAGCGGAATTAAAACACCCTGCTCCCCATAATCAACTTCCATTCCTGGGGTTAAGTTACTGGAGCTTGCTCCGTAAATGATATCAGCAATATCCCCACTTGCGAAAGCTAAATTCAATTTTGTTTGGAAGTCACTCATGGGTGGTGTATTGTATTTAAAGTCGATATTGGTCATTTTGGCATATTCCTGCAATACAGGCATATCTCTCCATTCCGCTAAACCTGTTCCAGGTGCCATCATACTTAATGTGATTTTCTCATCGACAATCGGAAACCCTTCCTTATTAACCTCTACACTTTTCGCTTTTGACGTGTTTTCCTTTTTATCACCACTTCCTGATGACGTTGCACAAGCACTTAATAGAAGTGTCGCTGATAATACGCCTGTTAAGGCTAACTTAAATGATTTTCTCATCGATATTCCCCCTTTCTTAAAGAGCAATCAGTGGGAAGCGAGTGGTTTTCCCACTGATTGTTTTTCTTGCTGCTCCCCAGGTTTTTAACTTTCTTTCCAGCGATCATAGGCATCTTGATGAATTTTCACATATTCATCAATTTGCATATTTTCGATCGTTTTCACGTATTTATCCCAATTCTCTAGCGGCTCAACACCTGTAATAAATTTCGCTTCCATTTGCTCAACATAAGATTTTAAATCCACTTGAATATTATTGATTTGTTTTTGTTCGTCCTTTGATAAATAGACGAGTGGAAAAGGGACTTCTGCAAATGGTTCAATTTTTTCAGTTGTTTCCTTTTCAATAAATTGATCGAAAGCAGATTCCTCTTTTCCCTCGATTGGTCTTTCAAGGGCAGGCGCCGAAATTCCGTAAGCAGGTGTAAGTGTACCACGATAGTCTTCCATTGATTTGAAATTTTCTGGTGGTTCTTCCAAGTACTCTTTCTTCCCATCTTCCCCTTCTTCCCAAAGATATCCTTCAGGTCCTTGGTTCAAAAATTCATAGCCTTCTTGGGAATAAAAATAATCAACCCAACGCATTGTTGCCTCCGGATATGGATTATTTTTCGTAATCGAGAAGGTTCCTCTTTGAATAGCCGGATTCCTTGGAAGAATCGGTTCAGGCGAAACCGAGCTTGTCAATGGATAGTACATCGGATTGTTCATTGATTCCTCTTCTGTTTCACCGGTTGTAAAGAAGGAATAGAAATCTGTGAATACGCCTAAGCGGTTATCTTGCCCTTTGGCCTTCTTTTGTTCGTCAGATTGCGAAAAAGTTTCTGGATCAAGCAATTGTTCCTTATAAAGCTTGTTCATAAATGTCAAATATTCTTTGTAATTATCGGTAATCGGGGCATATCTTACTTTGCCATCGATTTCTTCAATATCCCATTCTTTCATGCCAAAAGCAGCAAGCAGCCATGGACGCATCGAATTCAGTTTAACATCTGTCAAAGGAATTTCATCCGCTTTTCCATTGCCATTTGGATCTTCATTTTTAAACCGCTTTAGCAATTCATAAAATTCATCCGTTGTTTTCGGCAATTCTTTCACATCCAAAGCTTCTAGCCACTTGCCATTATACCAAGTTGGTCCAATATACCAGGCAGCTGTGGTAAGTTCATTCACCGTAGGCAAGGAATAAATATGACCATCAAGCGTTGTGATTGATTTTTTGACATCTGGTCTGTCTTCAAGCAATTGTTTAATATTGGGCGCATATTCATCGATTAAGTCTTCAAGCGGAATCAGCACGCCTTGTTCCCCGTAATCCACTTCCATTCCGGGAGTTAAATTCGTGGTTCCAGCGGCATAAATCACATCCGCAATATCCCCACTTGCAAAAGCCAAATTCAATTTTGTTTGGAAATCACTTAGCGGTGGTGTATTGTATTTGAAATCTATATTCGTCATTTTTGAGTATTCTTGCAAAGTCGGCATGTCTTTCCATTCTGCCAGACCTGTTCCTGGTGCCATCATACTTAAAGTGATGTTCTCATCAACAACCGGAAATCCCTCTTTATTTACCTCCACATTTTTCACTTTTGGAGTAGTTTCCTTTTTCTCATTACCTCCTGATGATGAGGAACAGGCACTCAGCAAAAGTGTCACTGATAATAAACCCGTTAGAGCTAACTTAAATGATTTTTTCAAGATAAAAACCCCTTTCTTCATTAGAAATTGATCACTAGAAAAAGCCACCTAACGTTTTTTGGAAATTGGGATAGAGAGCCGCTCTGGGGACGCAGAAACCCATTTTTTCCATGAGAGGCCCATTCTTGAACGAAGAAACCCATTCTCCCCATGAGAAACCCATTCTTGAACGGAGAAACCCATTTTTCCCATGAAAAACCCATTCTTGAACGAAGAAACCCATTCTCCCCATGAGAAACCCATTCTTGAACGGAGAAACCTATTTTTCCCATGAGAAACCCATTCCCGAATGGAGAAACCCATTTTCCCAAGATGAAACCCATTCTTGTTATCCTTTTAATGATCCAATCATCACCCCTTTTACAAAATAACGTTGTAGAAATGGGTAGACAATAATAATTGGTAATGTTGATACAATCATAACTCCATACTTAATGACTGCCGCCAGTTGTTGTTTATTATTCATGGCTTCTGCCAAGCTACTCGAAATCTCCGTTGAATTAGAGGACATTTCTTGTAACACGAGTATTTCCCTTAAGACCAGTTGCAATGGATATAGTTGTTTATCAGACAAATAAATTAACGCATTAAAATATCCGTTCCAATGCCCAACTCCATAGAATAAAGCCATGACGGCAATAATCGGTGCCGATAAAGGCAAAATGATCTTGGCAAACATTTTAAAATTGGTACATCCATCAATAATCGCGGCTTCTTCCAATTCCTTTGGAATCGACGTTTGAAAGAATACACGGGCGACAATGATATTCCAAACGGCGGCTGCATTCGGTAAGACCATCGCCCAAATCGTATCAATTAACCCTAAGTTTCGAACAACTAAATACGTAGGAATTAACCCGCCGCTAAAGAACATGGTTAATACGAACATTCCCATTAATAAACCACGTCCCGCAAAGTCCCTTCGCGAAAGCGCATAAGCTGCGGGGATCGTGATCGCTAAATTAATCACTGTCCCTAAAGCTGTATAAAAAATCGTGTTCAGATAACCTTTCCAGATATCGGGATTATCAAAAATTAACTTATAGCCTTCAAACGTAATCCCTTTCGGAAATAGCCACATTTCCCCGGAATTAACAGCCTTTGGATCACTCATCGATGCACTGACGATATAAATCAAAGGATAAAGAACAACAAGCATCGCTAATGTTAAAAAAATAAAGTTACAAACCTTAAATATTTTATCAGCCTTCGTATCTTTAATCACAGATGCCAAATTAACCTACCTCCTTACCAAAGACTGGTCTCACTTGTTTTTTGGGCAATTTTGTTTACAACAATTAACAAAATAGCATTAATCACTGAGTTAAATAGACCAACTGCAGCAGAGAAACTATATTGTGCATTCAATAAACCAGATTCATAGACAAATGTGGCAATCACATTGGAAGACTCTAAGTTTAGTGGATTTTGCAAAAGTAAGATTTTTTCGAATCCCATGGCCAATATATTTCCGACATTTAGAATCATAAGAATGACCATTGTCGGGAAAATCGCTGGCAAATTAATATGCCAAATCCGTTGCAATCTAGTTGCTCCATCGACAATCGCGGCTTCGTGATGCTGTGGGCTGACGCCCGCAAGTGCCGCCAAGTAAATAATCGTTCCCCAACCGGTGCTTTGCCAAACCCCAGATAAAACATAAATGGTTTTAAACCATTTGGGATCTTCCATAAACGGAATCGGCCCGATGCCAAACAAGCCAATAATATGATTAATAATCCCTGTTTGTGGGGATAGAAAGGAAATAATCATCCCTGAAATGACTACGACAGCAATAAAATGAGGTGCATAGGTGACCGTTTGTACGAATCTTTTATATATTCCATCCTTTGCCTCATTTAAGGCTAAAGCTAAAATGATCGGTAATGGAAAACCGACAATTAATTCATACACACTAATACCTAATGTGTTTTTTAATAAATCCCAGAAATAATAGGATTCAAAGAATCTAGTAAAATGTTCAAAACCGACCCATTCACTCCCCCAAATCCCTAGAGTAGGAATGAAATCTTTAAATGCAATTTGGACTCCGTACATTGGTACATAATGAAAAATCAAAAAGTATAAAAAAGCCGGTAAAACAAATACGTATAATTGCCAATTTTGTAAGGCTTTACGAAATTTGGGTGCTAAAGACCGACTTTGCAGCTGTACTTTTTGCTGAGTTCGCTGCGTCTCCGTTGTTGTATTCGAGCTCATTCGATTGCCTCCTTCAATTGAAAGTGTTTTCAACGTGCCTTTATTTTATTTTTTCGACAACTTGTACACAATATGTCGATTTTAATGAAAGCGCTCAATATATACAGTTGGCAATAGCCCGAACCTTGATAATAGCGGGCTTCACGAAGGTCGAATATGTACCATTTAATCTAATATGTTCGTTTTGCTTTACTTAAAATACTTTATTCTAAAGGAGATAATGTCGAATCATGTTTAACAAATTGGATAGGTCCTACTCTTAAAATGAAATAAATAATCTCGCACCCCTTTAATAGGTACGAGATTGGATTTCAATTCTTTCATTATCGATTTAATTTTCGATATTGTCCCGGTGTGACTCCCTCTAGTTGTTTAAAACGCCGTGTGAAATTTGCCACATCCTTGTATCCGACATTGACTACAATCTCCTTAATAGGTTGATCGGTTTCCCTCAATTGTTTCTTTACTTCTTCCATCCGCAAAGATAAAACGTATTGGGTAAATGTTTCACCTGTTTGTTCTTTGATAAATTTACTAAGGTAGGGAACGGATAATTCAAAATGATAGGCAAGTCCTTCTAAACTTAGGTCATAACTTTTGTAATGTTTATGAATATACTCAAGAAGGTCTCTACGTAAATGATGGCTTCGTTTTTCTGTCTTATCCTCTACTCTTTGACAAATTTGCATAATAACGGGGCCTAATCGTTGACCAAGCTGTTCCACAGAATGGAATTCTCCAATTTCCTTAAAATCATCCAAATTTCGCGTTATTTGCAGCTCCATCGCTGTCTTAATCACGGTGTTGATAATATCAAAACAAATGTATTTTAATGCCTGAATCGACATTTCTGCTTGTACCAAATTGGATAGCATCGCATGTAAGGTTTCCAAGGCTACTACTTGATCTCCCTGTTTCAAACTTTGCGCCAATTTCATTTGATCCTCTCTCGGGTAACCAAGCGCTTTTTCACTTGGAGATCCTAAATCTTCAAAAAACACAAGACTCCCCTGTGGAACGGCAAACTTATAATCTAAAGCGGCTAAAGCCTCGATGTAGGAACGATTAATATGATTTTTCTTTTCGTAGCTTGTTCCAACCGTCACAATGACGACTTTTATCGGTGCGTGTTTCTGAATATACGCCCGAAGGCTTTCCACAAGCAAACGACGTTGTTGCTTATGATCTTCTTTTTCTTTTAGACTAATAATAAAAGCAAGAGCATGTTGGTATAGTAAATCAACGCCGTGAACGGTAGCATTTGGTAATGTTAGATTAGAAAGAGAATTAAGCAACTGATCCCACTTCTGTTGGTTCTCTTCATATTGTTGCTTTTGAAATTCCACGATCGCCACAAAATGAGGGCCTTCATTCATTTTCATGTTTAATGCTTGCATCATCGACTCAATTTCTTGCTCATTCGGAAAACTTTCTTTTAACATTTTCGCCAATAATTGTTCTTTTGCATAGGGCTTCTGCAGATCAACTGTTTCTGACAAGCTTTTATGATCTTTAAAAATATCGGTGATCGTTTGCCGGATGGCGTCAAGTTCATTTTCTCCATCCCAAGTCGTCGTTTTCGTACTACTCATTTTAGCGAATTCGAACAAGCCTTGAATGGGCTGATATTGTTTTTTCCCTAATAAAATGGCGATAACCAAACCGACTAGGAGTAAGATGATCGACAGCACGATGATAAATGTTTCCCGATGAACGACACGTTCGAAAAATTGCCCCGCATCCATAAGTGTCACAAAAGTCCAACCACTCACATCTGAGGTTACAGTTGCCAAGGAATATTTCTTTCCATTGATTCGGATCGTCTGAACCCCTTGTTTTTGGATAAGCGCTGGATCAATCTTGTCGAATGAGACTTTCTCCCCTTTTACTGCTGAAACAATCGGTTGCTGTTTTTCATCAAGAATGTAAGTATTTCCTTTAAAATCGCCGAGAATATTTTCAATCATATTGGTTAAAACCGATTCTTTGGTAAAATACATCACAGATCCATATGGGTTGGGATTATTGGGGGCGATTGGAAAGATAAAAGCAATCATTCGATCTCTTACGCCATTTTTCAGGGTCACATCGCCAACAGGCAAGATGAGTGGTTGGGTTGAATGTAATTGTTTCACCATGCTTTCTTTTCCCCATGTATCAAATTGATAAATCCTTTGGGTAAGCGTAGTAAAAGAATAAAGTCCATTAGAAGAATAAATCGATTGATCCTGACTATAAAAATACACAAAAAGCTCTTGAATAATCGAACTATTTTCTTTATATTTTCTTAATTCATCTTGTGCCTCTTTCCCATAATACCCGTGCTTCATCATGTAGGGAGTTAATCGAGGATCATAGGCGATACTTGAAGCAATCTTATCCAACTCTTTAATCCGCTCATTCGTCATACTCTCAACTTGCTCTAGTTTATTTATATTGGATTGCTCAATTTCCTCGCGCAGGCCTGAAACCGAATTATAATAAATAAAAACACTCATAAAAACAAAGGGAATTAGAAAAACAAGTAAATATGAGATGATATATTTATAGACGAGGCTCGATTTGCCTATTTTTCCAAGCATATTCTATTCCCTCTTTCCACATCACGATTTCTTTCTTTCAATTCCCATGAAAGCACGCATAGCGAACCACATCACAGGATAGGCCACCATTGCCGCCCCCATAAATACATATAAAACTGGAACAAAAACGAAAACATAATAAAGAATCAGTAAGCAAAGAATCATAGCAATCGTCTCAAACGGCCTACTAATGGCGATGAAAAAAGCCTGTTTTATATATTGAAAGCCTTTCAATTGATAACGAGCAAAAACGGGATAGAAATAGAGAACAGTAATGAAGTAGAGAAAGCAAAAAACAAGTAGAATGACATGTAAAAAGGCAGACTGAATCACCTGTTTTGAAATGCTTATATCCCAATACAAAAAGAGCCCGAGTGCTGTAATCATAAGCCCAAAACCATTAGCTTTTAAAAATTGATTTTTATAAGTTGAATAAAAAGTGCGGAAGACAGACTCTTCCGTCTTTCGTTCGATTGATTTATGAATCACTGAAAACAATGCTGTTGTTGCCGGAAAAAAGCCAAAAACCCCAAGTCCTAAACAAGTAAAAAGCACCCAAAGAACGTGTAAATAAATCAACTTCGCCAATACGTTACCGATTTCATATAACCATTTAAATAAACCCGATACATGTTCCATCCTCTTAATTCCTTTCAATAAGAAAAGCGCAAGCGTCCGTTTAGCGACGTACAAACTTGGATAATAAGGTTGAACGGCTAAAATCGCGCCGTCCTGGCGCAACGCCGTTCTGACCACCATCCTGTTGGCCTGAGATAAAGGAAACACGATGAGCCACGAAAAGCGGAAGGCGGCTGCTTAGGGGCGACAAGCAAATGTTCCTGAACCTATGAAGGGCGGTTTTCCCTTCATAGGTTCAGGGTTATTTGTCCTCGAGCCCCTGCCGCCTGTAGCTAGACACCGAAGGGTGAATCGATGTTGACTTACGCAAGCAGGCACCGAAAGTTTGCTAGTCGCTGGGCGCTGGAGCTAGATCCAGTAATAATCCAAATTTATATTTTCCTATCCTAGTCAAAACTTATACTCTCTCTTAAATCTATCATAGAAATAGTTTTTTTCTTTGTCAATGACAGGCAAGTTAGCCTTCATAACCCCACCCTCTTTTTTATTTTTCCAAATCACGGTATAATAAGGATTTGGAGGTTTGTGATGATATATAATCAGGGCTTGTTAAAATCGATACAATCTTATAGTGAAGAATTACAGAATCTGTTGGATCCAAGGACAGAAGTGCATCAACGATTGGTTCAAAGAGGGATGATGCTATTTCGGGAGCAGAATGTGTATAATGTCAAGTTCAGCCATAAGAAGATGGTCGGTCATGTACGCGATGTGACGACCGTTTTTGTCGAGCTATATTTTAAACAAATGGAAAGAAATACATGTTCTTGTCCGGAAGAAGGCATATGTCGTCATCAACTTGCTCTCTTTTTCGCGATTTTAAGCAAAGCACAAAATATTTTTACTTGGACCCAGGAATGGAAAGCTCATTGGGAGGTTGAAGATATCCTTTCTAGCTTAAAGCGTGGATCTGATCTATTACAGCAGCCATCATCTAATCCGGAGAGTGGCCCATTGCAATGGGTCAAGCGCATTCAACAAGCTTATTCTGATGTTCCTCCACAAAATATTTATCAATTACAGGAATGGGTCCGGACTCGCTACCAACGATTGCTTGGACTCGCACCGATTGAACGGGAATGGCGGCCATTATTTCAACTGTTTGCCGCTTTTGAATCTTTAAATATGATCGATTCCATTGCCACAAGTTCCGCAGGAATAAATGAAATGTCTTTTTTCGCGGAAAAAATGGTGGAAGAAGCAAAAGAAGCGATCACCACTTTGTCGGCAACGGCTTCTCCATTCGCTTTTGATGAATACTTGCATTATTTACGAAGTCATAGTACCCGTTTATTAGAAACGGAGACAGCTTTTGACGCAAGCTTTACGCTCATGTACTTATTAATCTGGACATCGCTTTTTAAAAAGAAACAAGAAAGAGCAGCGGAATGGAATCATCTACAAAATAAAAGTGATCTCACAGAGCCACGTATTCAACTTGGACTTATTCATTTATCGATTCTATTGGAAAAAGATGAATTGGCTCTACAAAAAATAAAAAATTACGGTGCCAATATTGCACCTTATTTATTGAGTTGCTTTGAATGGTTACCGAAAGAGCGACTTACTCCTTTTATACCTGAATTTATCAGACAAATTGAGCAATATGTTGCAAGCTTGACGTTGCCACATGAAAAAATTCACTTTACTCGTACATTATACGAAACAATGGATCAGGAGACTTTAACGAAAATAGATGCTTCCCTAATCGAAAGACTATATACCACTTTATTACCCTATAGTCGTTTCCGTTATAATGAATACTTGCTAAACAAGCAAGATTACCGAAAATGGGTAGCTCTTCAGGTTTATATGGGAGATACGATTGATTTTATCGATCGTTCTACCCTTGAAATGGTTGCCAAGCAAGACCCTGTCGCGATTAAACCACTTTATCATGCCGCGGTTATGGAGCAAATTGATCTTCGTAACCGGGATTCATATAAAAAGGCGGTACGTTACTTAAAGAAATTACGAACCGTATATCGAAAAGAAAAGAATTTAGATCAGTGGGAATTTTATTTCGCCACTTTATTAAAGAAAACCAAACGATTACGTGCTTTTCAAGAAGAGTGCCGGAAAGGAAAGTTAATTCATGAGGAATAATGATCCGTTACAACTGCATATCCGCCCACTCGCTTCTGATGCATTCTTCCTTTATGCTGAAAATCAACAGGGAGAAGCGATAGAGGACTCTTATTGGCAGTCAAATCTCTTTCTTTGGCATGAAGAAAGCTTTTACGGTTCTTTTTTAAATCGAGAAAGCCATCAGCAAATAGAAGGCATTAAACTGAATAGTTATGAACTTTTAACCCTCCTAGGGAGGGAGAGCTTTAGCCCATTTATTCATTGGATTTGGGAAGAGCCAGAAGAAGCTATACTAAATGTGGCCCCCATTATATTAGAGGCGATTCAAAGTGGAAACTGGAATCCCCATTTTTCTGACGAGGAAGAGACCTTATTTATCTGGAAAGTCCCTTCCCTCGTTTGGGATGAATTTCAGGAAAGTTTTTGGGAACAGGAAATATTTGGTGAATCCATTCGATCGTTCATCTCTAAATTTTATCACCATGCCTTAACCCATTATCTTGAGAAAGGCTTTCACCATCCTCAGCTGGCAGAAAAGTTAGCCGCTTTACACGAAAGTCCTTTTACAGCAGAGGAATTAAATACGTATTTCGATGAGGAGAAATGGAAAGAATGGGCGAATCTTTCTGAGGAAAAACTTCCCTTCACGATTGGGCTTCGTTTATTAGAACCTGATACAGATGAAGAACCATGGGGATTGGAAACCGTCCTTCGCGATGTAAGAAATCCGGATAAAATCTATGCAACACATGAAAAAGTTCCAAAACGCTGGCAGCCCTATTTAGCTGAAGTAGCAAAGGAAGAAAAACGCTGGATCGAGTTATTTCCTTGGTTAGAAGGGGAAACAGGCCTTACAAAGATCCTTGAAGAAACAGCAGCTTGGGATTTTCTCACAGAGGCAAGTGAGAAATTACTCTCACTTGGTGTGGATATTCTCCTTCCAAGCTGGTGGGAAGCGATGCGGGAAGCGAATTTAACCGTGAAAGCTCGCGTGAAACAAACGGCTGCTCAATATCGTCCTTCCTTTGTTGGATTAGATGCCATGCTTAATTTTAACTGGCGCTTTTCTATGAATGGGGCTGAGTTATCGGAGGAAGAGTTTCAGAAACTTGTTCAGGAACAACGCCGCCTCGTAAAGGTTCGCGGGCGTTGGGTGAAGCTTGATCCGAAAATGATTGCCCATCTGCAAGCATTGATGGCTCAAGCCAAGAAAGAAGGCTTGCGGATGCAGGATATCTTTGCTATGGAGGCTGAGGAAGAACTGGCTTCCACTCCTGAGGATGAATTCGATCCACGAGCCTTTGCGCAAATTAAGATCGAGCTAAACCAATCACTAAAACAAATGCTCAAGCAACTTCATACATTGGATGAAATTCCTTCTATTCCAATATCGCCTCAATTATTGGGCGAGTTACGTCCTTATCAGAAACTTGGTGTTGATTGGCTTGTGTTTCTCCGTCAATTTGGATTTGGTGCCTGTTTAGCGGATGATATGGGCTTAGGAAAGACGATTCAACTTATTGCCTATTTGCTTCATGTGAAGAACAACCGTTTAAGTAAAGAACCTGCCCTCATTATTTGTCCGACAACAGTGCTTGGGAATTGGCAGCGTGAATTAGAAAAGTTTGCACCCAGTCTAAATGTTGTCCTTCATTATGGATCGAATCGACCAAAGGGAGATGCTTTCTCCCCGAGCATTCAAAATGCGGATGTGGTGCTGACGAGTTATGGCTTAACCCATCTTGATTTTGAGGAGTTTTCAACCATTGATTGGGGAACGATTGCCTTAGATGAGGCACAAAATATTAAAAATGCGGAAACAAAGCAGTCACGGGCGATTCGAAAATTAAAAGGTGCTCATCATATTGCCTTAACAGGAACACCTATGGAAAACCGCTTGGCTGAATTATGGTCGATTTTTGACTTTATTAATCACGGCTACTTAGGAACCTTTGGCCAATTCCAAAAGAAATATATTTCTCCGATTGAAAAAGATAATTCCGAAGTAAAAATTAAGGAATTGCAGCGGTTGATCAAACCCTTTTTATTAAGGAGAACGAAAAGAGATCCAGAAGTGGAATTGAATCTACCAGAAAAGCTAGAACAAAAGGAATACTGTGCCTTAACAGCCGAACAGGCCGCTTTGTACGAGGATTTAGTCCAAGAAACCTTTGCAAAAATTGAAACCTTAAGCTTTTTCGAGCGTAAGGGATTGATTTTACAAATGCTGAATCGATTAAAGCAATTATGTAATCACCCTGCTCTTTACTTAAAAGAAGAACAGCCTGAAAAGATCCTCGACCGCTCGAATAAAATCAAAACACTGGTCGAGTTAGCCGATACCATTGTGGAAAGAGGAGAGGCCGGGATTATTTTTACCCAATATATCCAAATGGGTGAAATGATTCGTCAACTTTTACAGCAACGATTTTCAATCCAGGTCCCTTTCTTAAATGGAAGTATGCCTAAAGGAAAAAGAGATGAATATGTGGCTCGTTTTCAAGCAGGAGAATATCCTTTCTTCCTTTTATCTTTAAAGGCCGGTGGAACAGGGCTGAATTTAACAGCCGCCAACCATGTGATTCATTATGATCGTTGGTGGAATCCTGCTGTTGAAAATCAAGCTACTGACCGCGCCTATCGGATTGGGCAAGATCGTTTCGTTCATGTCCATAAATTTATAACAACCGGGACATTAGAAGAACGAATCGATATGATGTTAGAGAAAAAGCAAGCACTTAATGAAGAGATTATTCGCAGTGATCAATGGATGACGGAATTATCGAATGATGAATTGCGTTCCTTACTAGCGTTAGCATAAGAAAGGAGAGCTTCCGTATGGCGAGCGATTCTTTAAAACAAGAGCGAATAATTAAGCTGTTAACCGTTCTAAAGGAAAGAGATCAACAATTCCAGCAAGATAGACAAGAATTACGAGCTGATTTTCTCGTGCGAGGAATCTGTGAGAAAGAAGTGGATGGATTATTAGATGATCCATCTTTATTCCCAAAAACATGGCTGCCATGGCATTTGCGGTGGGATGCGATATGTTCGGCTGGAGAAAACCTAGCTGAACTTCTTTTAGAAGCAGAAAAGCTTGTATATGGAGAGACATCTGCTCACATAAACTTAGCTCAAGCAAGAACTTTTATAACAAAAAGCTCTCAAGATGGTAACAAATAAGTTTTTGTAAAAGTGCGTGTTCAAAAAGGAGGATGAAAAGGACCCGTCGGCTAAAGGCGCTGACGTCCTGTCAGCAACGCCGACACTAGCACATCCTGTGCATCGAAAGTTCGAGGCGGCGCAGAAACAAGCCAACGAAGAAATTCGCAGTGTCATTTTTACCGGACTTTTTGAACATCCTCTAAAAAGGAAAAGGCTGTGCCATTCCACTTGGTACAGCCTTTTAAATGGGGTCAAAAAACGAGGAGCAATCAATCGGCACATATGGAGGAGATTTATTGTGCCATTTTTCTCTCTAAATTGAGGGTGGAATCTGGGGAACTCTTTATGATCGGTTTCTGCAGGAGACTTTCCAGGTAATCCACTCTAGCCTTTAATTCGTATAGTTCATGATTGGCTTTCCCTAACATCAAGATAAGATCACCAACCAACATTTCGACCGAATGATATCCTTTTTCACTAACCAAGTATTCACCTCCAAATAGATATTTTCCGAAAATCCTCGGGGTGCCAGAACCCTAAAAGGCTTTTTCCTCTGTTGGTTTTTTATCCATAAATTTTACTGACTCAGCCAAAACCTCTGTAACATAGACTCGCTTTCCATCTTGGTTTTCATAATTTCTCGTTTGGATTCTCCCTGTAATGCCAATTAGGGAACCTTTTTTGCAAAATTTTGATGTGTTTTCAGCGGTTTTCCCCCATAAAGTACAAAGGACAAAATCTGCGTCATACTCTCCTTGGGCGTTTTTAAAAGTTCGATTCAGGGCAATCGTCACATTGAGCACAGCTCTTCCTTCCATTGTATAGCGAAGTGTGGGTTCTTTCGTTAAGCGCCCAACCAATGTTACTTGATTAATCACCATTTCCTCCTCCTTTTCGACAAGATATTCATATCATAGCGGACATTTTTTCATTCGTAAAATCAGCAAAATCCCATTTTCTCGCCTACCTTCTGTTGAAAATTTGAATTTCCACCGCCAAAATTCAATTTTGCTAACGCATTTACACTGAAAAATCCCTTTTTGAAGAAATTTTAAAAAAATAGGCGAGTAATGCTATAATTTTAAGAAAGGGCTGAACGGGAGGGATACATTTGAAAAGCTTTAAAATTATCGCTCTTCAATTAATCGATCAACAGCAAGCCATTGAGATTCCTTTAACAGATGGATTGGTCATTAATATGGAAAGTGAAGATGGGGATTGGATTATAGAGGCGTACATCGATAAAAAGTTTAAGAAAAGATTCCAGGCAAAATGGGAGAACAAGGATATATTTGAAATTAGAGTCGTCATTACTCATCCTGGCAACGATCCCGCGCCATTTACTGTGAAAATCATAACCATTCGCGAAATCGGCAGCCATATTAGCGTATTATTTCAGGGAACTCTTAGGAAAAGACGGAACGAATATCCTGAATTGTTATTAAATGATTTACTTAAGGAAGGATACAGCGGGGATTTATTAATGACCGAATTCAAAAAAAGAATGAGGGCAAAGCAAAAATGACGAAGCCTCCGTTCTTTAAAGAACGGAAGCTTTTATTATAAAATATAAGTTTCCAGTAAAGCTGGATTATTGATTAACGCTTTCAATAATTTGTTTATATATAACCCATTTGCTTCGATCGACAAAATTGTCGCCCAGGTGGTAAATATCTTGTAATCGTTGGCATGATCGATTAGATAATCCCATGCCTGTTTCCGGATTTAAAAGTACCTATTGTTTTCCGTTAAATATCCCATCTTATCCTTCACTGACATCGTTTTAAAAACCTTTTCATAATTTGGCAGATTAAACTCACTGATTTTAGACTTCATTTTTTTCACAACTTTTTCTAATTCGGGATCAATGCTCTGTCCTTTTTCCCATATTATTAAATCATCTAGTTCTTTCACATCGTACTCTTGTCCGTCTGTAGTATTTGCTTCATTATCTGCTATTATTTTTTCCATCTTTTCCTCAATCAATTTATCCAATAGATTGTCCTGATGTCCATTTACAATCATATGTCTCCTCATCAACATAGTCGTCCATAAACGGATAGGATTGAATAAGCTGTAATGTTTCCTCATAAACTTCTTCCCACGCTTTTTCCTCAATATGGTGCGGCATGATGTCCATAAAAAGGTAAACTCCCATTTTAATCTTTCCTCTCTCATTTTTATTTGAGACAATTAGTTCTATTGTCCTTTATTATTATACTTTTGACATAAATCGCAATTTTCCTTCTCTTTCAACATTTCCCGTCGACAGGAAACCTACGTTCCGTTATAATGGTATATATTTACTACATAATCCATAAAAGGTGTGATAAAATGTTAGCAACAGCAGTCGTTCAAGAAGAGAAATCAAACTACACGACAGCGAACGAGATTGATTATGATGGCTTATGGAAAAAATTAATTGGCGAGCTATTCGAAGAATTAATTGCTTTTTTCGCACCAGATTTACATGATTTAATTGACTTTTCCCATGCTCCTGAGTTTCTTCAGCAAGAGCTGCATAAACTGATGATGGATGACAGAAAAGGCAAAGGCATTGTGGACCAAATCGTAAAGGTTCACCTGAAAGATAAAAGTGAAAAGTGGATATTGGTGCATATCGAGGTACAAGATAATCCGGAAGAAGATTTCCCAAAACGGATGTTTCGATATTTTTATCGAATTCTTGATCGGCATCAAACGGAAATTTATGCCATTGCCTTAATTACAGGCCCGAAACAATCTGTCCCGAAGAATTATTATCATTACTCATTTCACGGTACGCAATTGGTTTATACGTATAACGTATATCAGTATGATGAAAAGAATTTGGAGACGCTAAAGAAATCAGCCAACCCGTTTGCACATGCAATTATTGCGGGAATATATGCAAAAAAGTACAAAGTAGATGAAGAAGAAAGGGCCGAGGTAAAAAAGGAATTGTTAAAGCAAACCTTACAACGTTTTGCGGTTAACCATCAAAAAAGCGAGTTATATATAGAAGCATTGACCTATTTTATCAATTTCTTGTTACGTCTTCCGAAACATTTAGACGAAGAGGTTTATTCAGATATTAAAATTTTTATGAATAAGGAGGATTTGAAAATGAGTACGAATATGTCTGAACGCTCACCGTTTTTGGCTGAATTGGGAAGAAGACTTGGGGAAGAGGCTGCAAAAGAAGCTGCAAAAGAGGCTATTAAAGAAGAAAAAAGAGAAACAGCTATCAGACTAATTCATAGAAACTTTACTGATGAAGAAATTGCGGACATTACTGACTTATCAATTAGCAATATTGGCGAAATAAGAAAAACAATGAATCATTAATTGACCATTACAGATTTAATTAGCTGCCTTCTTTGCCAATCGAAATTCAGCTCCCACCTTATTATCGATCGGTTGCCTTACATCCTCTAGGTGGGAGATATCTTCAGCTATGAATTCGTTATCTCTCCGTTGCTCCTGATCTTTTATAGCTAAGTTCACTATTCTGCTGTTCATTTTACATAGGAAAAGCAGGGGAGTTTCTCCTGCTTATTTCCTGTCATCATCATTCATATTGTTGTCATTATTCATATCATTATCGTTGTTAATATTGTCATTGCCGTCCATATCGTTATTCATGTCCGTGTCATTGACGCCATTGTCATTTACTCCGTTGTTGTCATTCACGCCATTGTTGTCATTGTCATTGACTCCGTTATCATTTACCGGGGGTGGAGGATTTTGATCATTATCATTATTCGCACACCCTACTAATAATACCGAGGCCAATGCCGCTGCTCCTACATACTTCGACCATTTCATGTTCATTTTGGTAAGCTCCTTTCAGATTTGCCCAATATAGGCGGGTTTTTTCGGCTTTGTTATACAAAATATAACATTGCACTTAGCCTGACATTAGCTTTCCCAAAATCGGAAAAACCTTGCAAAAAACTTTCTATAATTTTAAATTTAATATTTGAAGCTTGTTTCTACCCATACTATATCCACTTTTCAACAAATAAAACATCCTTTCTAAGCAAAAGCTGACAATCCGATCGTGGATTGTCAGCTTTTTCCCATATCATTTACTTTATAGCAAACATGATTTCCGCTTCGCAGACGAGTTCGTCTTCTACGGTTGCCTTAACATTCGCTTTTGCAATGGATCCTCTCATACGCGTAATTTCTGCTTCAAGCTTTAGTTGATCCCCTGGAACAACTTGACGTTTAAAACGGCACTTATCAATACCGGCAAATAAGCCGAGCTTCCCTTCATTTTCTGAAGTTTGCATCATCGCAATGCCACTTGTTTGCGCTAAGGCTTCCACAATTAGAACTCCTGGCATGACAGGGTATTCCGGAAAATGCCCATTGAAAAAGGGCTCATTTGCGGTCACATTTTTAATGGCAACAGCTTTTTTCCCCGCTTCCACTTCCAAAACCCGATCTACTAACAAAAAGGGATAGCGATGAGGAATAATTTCCTTAATTTGTTGAATATCCAACATCTCAGTACCTCCTTACTTTTAAATCTAAAGATAATGTAAAGCATAAGCTTTCATAACTGAAGTCGCGTCATAATAAGAAGGTTCAATAGAATTACTTATCTTCGACAACGACATCAATGATATGAGTCCATGTTTTCTTTTTAAAAACGTCCTTGGGATTGCCATCACCCATCACCCCATAACCAATCATCAGGCCACCAGCAAGACTTGCTGCGACAAAGATTATGAGTAAAATCAAACGAAGCCATATGGGAATAAGCCTAATTCGAACTCGTTTATTAGACTGCTTCTCCTTTGAGCTTGATTGCTTTTTGATCTTGTTCTCATGCTTTTTCTTTTTCCATTCTTGTTTTGACTGGACTTTCTCTTGGCTGATTTGATTGGCCATCTTGCGATAAACTCCTTTGTTTTAATCAGTAAAAATAATTAAAACGAAAAATTTACTTGCTAAGTATTGAATGAGGGACAAACCTATGCATCTTTAGAAGATTTGTCCCTTCGAATAAAAGTTTCACTTTATCATATCATATTTTAACGAATATTGTTGATAATTCCCAACATTTGGTCTGATATAGAAATCGATCTGGATTGAAACTGTAAAGCACGTTGGACTATCATCATATTCGACAGTTCCGCACCAACATCTACATTAGAATTTTCAAGGGTTTGTTGCTGTATCCTGATATTCCCTCGTAGACCAGCATCCCCCGTTAAATCCGTATAGATCTCCCCTGCCTCGACATTGAGGTCATCCGGAAGACCAAGTAAGGAATCCCCTTTTTGTTCGAGTAATTGTGGTTTCTTTACTTCAATAATCCCCAAATGAATGGGAGCCGATAATCCTTCTGCCGTAAACTGGCCATGGTCATTGATTTGAATATTGCTTATATCATTCGGCAAAACAATGCGATTGTTGTTCTCATCAAGAATAGGGTGGCCATCCTGATTTACAAGCTGGGTGCCTTGTTGATTATCTAGTGGCATCAGATATAAAGCACCATTTCTTGTAAACCTGAGTGCACCTTCATCAGATACTTTCAAGAACTGATTTGGACTCGTAAATGCAATATCCAATGGTCGACCAGTTGTTTTTAACGAACCTTGCTGCATGCTGATCGGCAGTTTTGTCACCCTCGCTCCGACTCCTTGGCGAATGCCTAAGGGCGATATTCTCCCGATTTCCTTCTCTTCAGCAGACTGATTGTTAATAGATTGAACCATTAATTCAGAAAATGAAGCATTTTGCGTTTTAAAACCGGTTGTTTGGGAGTTACTAATATTATGACTGATCAGATCAAATTGTTTTTGTAATTGATTCATTGTATTTACTGCAGTTGACATCATATGACTCATCTATGACCCCTCCTTTAGCCCTTAAACCTCAGGTTACCCATTCACTTTGCCGACTTCGTTCACGGCTTTATCTAAGCTTCTATCATAGGCCTGTACAATTTTCTGATTGGCTTCAAATGATCGATAAGCACTAAGCATCTCGGTCATCGCTCGAGATGGGTCTACATTCGATCGTTCATAAAAACCTTGAGAAACACTAAAAGGCTCTTGATCGGCAAATGGAAGCTCTCCAGCCCCCTCTTCTGTACGTAAAAGGCCATTTCCTTCTTGAATAAGTTCTTGAGGGTCATCTGTTAATGCAATCCCTAACTGGGCAACTTGATTACCATTCATCGTAATCACCCCGTTTGATGTTACGGTGAATTGATCATTGTCTAAAGTAATCTGGTTCCCTTGTCGATCCAAAACAGGGAACCCCTCTGTTGTCGATAATATTCCTTCTTCATCTATGACAAGGCGGCCATTCCGTGTATACTTGACCTGATTTTGATCTTCCACTGTAAAAAACACGGTACCATTTGGTCCATTTGTAAGAGCTAAATCAGTGTTTTCGTTTGTTTGATGAAGGTCACCTTGTACATATCTTGGCAGTGTTTCCTGCATGTACACGCCCGTATTGATCGTCCCCACTTCTTTAGGAAGATTAGGCTTTTCGATCCCACCTACTTTTTGCAGAAGCATTTCTGGAAATGCCCGTATGGCAGATTGACTCTCTTTATATCCAGGAGTATTCATATTGGCTAAATTATTCGTAACTAGATCTGTCTTGCGTTGCTGTGCGTACATTCCGGATGCTGCTGTAGATAAACCTCTCAACATATAAACCTTCACACACCTTTATCGTTTTGCATTTATTAATACTTCTTATATCGACAGAGTGAACATTCCTTTTAAGAGGATGTTCAAAAAGTCCGGTAAAAATGACACTGCGAATTTCTTCGTTGGCTTGCTTCTCCGCTGCTCATGTATCTAAATGCATACATTCCGCTGCTCGAAGGCTGCGCCGCCTCGAACTTCTTGGTCCTTTTTATCCTCCTTTTTGAACAGACACTTTAAGTTCGTTAAATGATCGTTCGGCGTGTCACAAGATCTATATTTTTAAGCATAATGCCTGTTCCCATTGCGACTGCATCCATTGGATGTTCTGCGATCAGGACAGGTACCTTTAGCTGATCAGCTAACAGTTCGTCCATTCCATGAAGAAGAGCTCCGCCTCCCGTTAACATAATGCCTCTGTCAATAATATCAGCTGATAGCTCTGGTGGAGTTTTTTCTAAAACCATTTTAGCCGATTGCACAATAGTCTCAATGGGTTCATGGAGAGCCTCTTCGACTTCTTTAGAATGAATCGTAATGGTTCTAGGAAGACCAGAAACCATATCACGACCCCGTATATCCATTTCTTCCTTGCGAGAACCTGGAAATACAGTACCGATATTAATTTTGATGTCTTCTGCCGTACGTTCTCCAATTAATAATTTATATTGTTTTTTTACGTAATTTAATATTTCTTGATCGAATTTATCTCCAGCCATTTTGATGGAGGAAGATGTCACAATGTCGCCCATAGAGAGAACAGCAATATCGGCCGTTCCACCGCCAATGTCCACAACCATGTTACCACTAGGTTGGAATATATCCATTCCTGCCCCAATTGCAGCGACTTTCGGTTCCTCTTCAAGAAAAACCTTTTTACCACCACTCTTTTCCGCAGCTTCCCTAATTGCTTTTTGCTCAACACTCGTAATATTTGTTGGACAACATATTAAAATCCTTGGTTTGGATAAGAAACCTTTTACATTTAACTTATGTATAAAATGCTTGAGCATCGTTTCTGTCACATCAAAATCCGCGATAACACCATCTTTTAATGGACGAATCGCCATAATATTTCCTGGCGTTCTTCCGATCATTTGCCTAGCTTCCTCTCCGACAGCTAATACTCTATTTTGATTGCGATCAATTGCGACCACGGAGGGTTCATTTAGGATGATCCCTTGCCCTTTTACATGAATTAATACATTTGCCGTTCCTAAATCGATACCGATATCCTTTGCAAACATCCTTTTCCCTTCTTTCTAATTTCAATCCCTCGTACGGGCTATTTGTCATTTGTAGTTTGTATTTTTAAAAATCAATGCCTAAAAAAGCAGACTAAGTTCCTATTTTACGGTGAAATATACCGTTGGGTTTTGTTATAGAGTAAGCAGGTAAAAAGTCTCACCATATAATATTCCCTAATTGCTTATTTTACCACAATCCTCCAATGAATACGTAGGTTTTTAGAAATAATTCAAGCAAATTTTAATTTCAGTGACAAATAGCGCTATCGAATACTTAAATGCTCCAAAAATGGTTCGAAATGCATGATTAATGAAATATAAAAACAGATGGAGCATATTACCATGCATCCACCTGCATAATGCGAAAAATTTACTTGATCGTCTCTATTTGATCACCTCCATCTTTGATTGCTCTTCTTTTTCATCTTCCTTTTTATATTTTTGTCTTGTCGCCTCTCCTCCTCGTAAATGTCTAATTGATTTATGATACTCTAAAATGGTTTTTACTTCATTTGCTAAGTCAGGATTAATATCAGGTAGTCTTTCTGTTAGATCTTTATGAACCGTGCTTTTTGATACTCCAAATTCCTTCGCAATGACACGAACTGTTTTTCTTGTCTCCACGATATATTTACCGATCTTGATTGTTCGCTCTTTGATGTAATCGTGCACACCTCTCGCCCTCCCCAAATTGGATGTGAGGAGTGTGAAATGAGACTCGTCTTTTTTATATCATTTCTACATCTGCTCGCGCTAGGTTTATCTCACCCTTTTCGCAACTGGTATTTGTTTAGTGAATTCTTTATTTGAAAGCCTTCTCTTTTTCTGGACCTAAGCATGTCTTCAACGAAATGTGGATGCCAATGAACGATCACTCACCTCAAACACTCACAATATTTTGTACAGTTTGTATATACTTATTGGCCTAATGGCAAATATATGCCTAAATTCGTAATAATCATAGGTGTTTAAGATAAGTGTTCAAGAGCTGACTTTCTTTTGGTAAGCTGCCCCGTTCAGTGGTTTATTTTCCGCTATTTTTCGCAAAATGAATGCCATTATTTCCCGAGAAATGACGGAAGATATCCAAAGAAAAAGACGAATCCGAATAGACTCCGGACTCGTCTTTTTATGTGAGTTACTCTTGAATTTCTAAATTTGAAGTTTCTTCCATTGGTTCATCACTCGTATTCATTTGATCATCTTTTTTTGCTTGATCATCGGATTCTTCCATATTAGAACCAGTTTCGCTTTCAGTGTCAGTTTCCTCGTCCATTTTTGAACTTTCATCAGCTTGTTCTTTTTCTTGAATTTCAACTTTAGATTCCTTTTCAAGAGAAGTAACAGGTTGTCCAAAATAGCTTTGCGGGTTCACAGCTTGATTGTCTTTCCTAATTTCAAAATGCAAATGTGTTTTTGCCTCTTTATTTAGTTGACTTGTACCAGCAGTTGCTAATGCGTCTCCTTGCTTAACAGAGTCTCCTACTTGAACCTTAATATTCTTTACAGATTGATATACAGTTGTAATGCCTTTGTCGTGTTCAATTTCAATGACATTTCCTAGCAAAGAATCATCGCGGACCGCTGTAACTTTCCCACTTAAAGCAGCGAGAACATCAAACTCTTTGTTATCCTTTTTAGCAATATCTACTCCAAGATTAGGATGATATTTGTTTCCATCCACAATAAGTGCTGCTTCCTGCTCTTCTTCAGATGCATTAATATCAAAAAATTCCGTGATGTACTCCACATCATCCTCATTCGCTACAGGCATGTCTACATTTTCAAGTGATTGTGTAACCTCGACTGCATCTTCATTATTTTTGCTGCCTAGTAAATCATCTGTATTATTTTCTGTCACACTTGGCGGATCAGCTACTTTTTTATTCGCCGCCTGGAACCAGAAAATTCCAGATATAATCAAGGCTGCACTGGCTAGATAAATTGCTGGATATACCCACCGCTTTTTTAGGACTTTTTTCCATTGAGAAGATTGATTCTTTTCTTCCTCTCTCATTTTCATCACCTCTGTCAATCATTCTGAACAGGAAATGAAAATATTATACTTGTCTAAAAAATTTTATCCAGTTATTTTTCGACAAAACGATTTTTTTATGCATTTTTTTAGAAATTGGGTAAAAGTACAGTCAATTTAGATATCGTGGACGGTCTGTTTCTTTTACTTTTTTTAAGAATAGGAGAGGCCAGGCTATGCGCTGTCCCCCTTTTTCCCTTTTTCAATCAATATGGGGACGGCCACGCACACCGCTGTCGCCCTTTTTCCTTTTTTCAATCATTATGGGGACGGTCGCACTCGGCGCCGTCCCCCTTTTTCTCTTTTTCAATCAATACGAGGACGGCCACACTCCACGCCGTCCCCCTTTTTCCCTTTTTCAATCAATACGAGGACGGCCATACTCCACGCCGTCCCCCTTTTTCTCTTTTTCAATCAATACGGGGACGGCCACACACCGCGCCGTCCCCCTTTCTCCTTTTTTCAATCTATACGGGGACGGCCACACTCGGCGCCGTCCCCCTTTCTCCCTTTTTCAATCAATACGGGGACGGCCACACTCCACGCCGCCCCCCTTTCTCCCTTTTTCAATCAATACGGGGACGGCCGCACTCCACGCATCCCCTTAAATTGGTTTTCCTTCGATTTTCTCCTAAGAGTTATACGCATATTGTTTATCAAATAATTGGTTCGCTTCAGATATATGGATATCATGGTAATAATGTTTCACAATATCTCGATAATTCTTTCCTGCTTGTGCCATCCCATTCGCACCATATTGACTCATCCCAACACCGTGCCCGTAACCTTTTGTCGTGATGGTGATCGAATCACCCTCCCGTATCCAACGGAAGTCCGTTGAACGAAGATCCAGTTTCTCCCTAATTTCTCGTCCAGAGAATGTTTTATCCGCAATTTGAACCGTTGCTACTTTATTTCCCGAGGTCTTGCTCGTAATCTTTCCCACTTCCTTTTGACTGCCTATGCTTACACCTAATAGCTTTTCAAATTCCTTAACTGGTATTTTTTTCACACTTTCAAAATTAGGTGCTTTACTATCCCAGGGACTTTCAACACTTTTCAAATACGGGATTTTATCTTTCCAATACTCTTCCGCGTTCTCCGTGTATCCATTACTAGTTGAAAAGAAGGAGGCGGTAATGGGTTTGTCTTTATAAGTAAGGATTTCTCCCTTTGTCGCTTGAACGGCTTCAGCGATTTTTTTATATTTCCAATCAAAGTCTTTTCCCCACAGTTCTTTCAACTCATCCCGGTCTTTGAAAACCTGATGAGTCACTGTATCGGTAATATTTGCTCCTTCTGGAACTGACTTTTCATCTGTTTGCAGTAAAAAATTTACAACATATGTCCTTGCCGCTAAGGCTTGCGCTTTAAGGGCTTCTACTTCAAAGTCAGCAGGCATCTCCATCGCTACAACCCCAGTCACATATTCTTCTAATGGAAAAGTCTCAATTTCTTTAGAGGCATCACGAAACACAGCTACATCTGGCTCTGGGACCTCCGCTTCTTCTTTAGGAGAATCGCCTTTTACTTCTTCCTGAACTACGGCTTTTTCATCTTTTGAAAATAACACGAGTAAGGAGGGGATGATGAACGTTAGAGTAATTAAAAGTGTAGCAGAAATAAGAATGGGTTTGATTGATTTCATTTGCCTTTCCTCCATATCCATTTTGTTAAAATAACTGTTCGTTCTTCTCCATGTATATGGGCTAGGACAAGCATTTATGTCTATAAGTGCGTGTCCAAAAAGGAGGATAAAAAGGACCAAGTCGGCTAAAGGCGCTGACGTCCTGTCAGCAACGCCGACACTAGTACATCCTGTACGTCGAAAGTTCGAGGCGGCGAAGCCTTCGAGCAGCGGACTTGTATAGGATGTACTGACTTCTGCGTTGCCCACAGGACGTGGGCGAATTTAGCAGAAGATCATTATCCTGATACATGAGCACAAGGAAAGCTTCCCCGAATCCGCATCGCACGCCGGAAAAGTGGTTTTCTTTTCCAAGGAGCGGAGAAGCAAGCCAACGAAGAAATTCGCAGTGTCATTTTTACCGGACTTTTTGAACATCCTCTATAAGAAAAAGGCTATATTTTTATCGATTGAACGATATGTATAACTTGCGTACACCTATAGGTTGGCAGCAAGATTGGGTGGAACGTCACTGATCACACATACCCCACTGACCTGAACAGGGATGTAGACATGAAAGTATATAAATAAACCTGAACCCATGAGAAATAAATGATCTCCTCAAGAATTCAGGTTTATTTGTGTTTAGCGTTATAATATTTCCTTCACGTTTGCCGGAATGACTTCCTCTTCTTTTACCTCTACTTGATCCGTAACCCTTTCAATATCAGCACCAAGAGCACGAAGTTTCAGATGGAGGTCTAAATAGCCACGATCTAAATGATGTAAATCTGTGACACGAGTGTAGCCGTCAGCCGCGAGGCCGCCTAAAATTAGTGCAGCAGCTGCTCGGAGATCTGTTGCTGACACCTCTGCTCCTTGCAGTTTGCATGGACCCGTGATAATAACAGAGCGCCCTTCAATTTTAATATCAGCATTCATTCTGCGAAATTCTTCCACATGCATATACCGATTTTCAAATACTGTTTCCGTAATAAGACTTGTGCCTTCCGCACACAAAAGCAATGCCATGATTTGCGACTGCATATCTGTCGGAAAACCTGGATGTGGCATTGTTTTAATATCAACTGCTTTTAAGCGTTCTGGACCAATTACTCGGATTCCATTTGGTTCTTCGTTAAACATTACATTCATTTCTTCCAATTTAGCGATGACAGACGATAAATGTTCTGGGACAGCACCCTCTATAAAGACATTTCCGCCTGTGATGGCTGCAGCGGCCATGAAAGTGCCTGCTTCAATTCTGTCAGGTATAATCGTATGGTCGGCACCATAAACCTTTTCAACACCTTCAATACGAATGGTACCTGTTCCTGCACCTTTCACTTGAGCCCCCATTTTATTGAGGAAATTAGCAAGATCCACAATCTCTGGTTCTTTCGCACAGTTCTCAATAATGGTTTCTCCTTTGGCCAACACCGCCGCAGTCATAATGTTTTGCGTCGCTCCAACACTTGGAAAGTCCAAATAGATTTTTGCTCCAGTTAAACGATCAGCTGTCGCTTCAATAAAACCGTTGTCTACCTTCACTTTTGCTCCCATTGCCTCGAAGCCCTTCAAATGTAAATCAATCGGTCTGGAGCCAATCGCACAGCCTCCTGGTAAAGCAACTCTCGCTTTCCCAATTCTACCTAATAATGGTCCCATTACTTGTACTGAGGCTCGCATTTTACGCATGTATTCAAATGGAGCTTCAATATTTAGATGATCCGTGGCATCAACTGTAATCTTTTTATTTTCGAATTCTACATTAGCATTGAGATGGCGTAAAACTTCGCCAATTGTATATACATCGGAGAGAGATGGAACATCCCGAATGATGCTTTTTCCCTCACTTGCTAATAATGATGCAGCGATCACTGGAAGAACGGCATTTTTAGCTCCTTCAACTTTTACTGTGCCATTCAATCTGTTACCGCCGCGGACGATGATTTTTTCCAAGAGAATTCCCCTCCGCGTCCGTAGTCCTTATATTAATATTCAATCGTCAAGATGGGTGTGCCGATCACAAAAGTCGTTCCATTGTCCAATTCACTATTTCTCAAGCCCAATTGTATATTCATTTGTTGTTCCGTTAATGCTAAAGTTTGGGTGAAAAGAGAGGAATATGCTGAAATGGATCGAAAATTATGTTCGGTAATCGATTCAATTTCCTTTGCCTGTAAAGATTGCATAAAAGTATTTAAAGATTGTTCGGTAAATTCATCTATTTTATGATTGAATTCGCCTTTAATACAAGAGAATAAAGTTGGTTCACCATTAAAAAGGGTCTTCATACGATGGCTAGCGGTTTCCGAAGCTTGCAACCCAGTGTCTTCGTCCCAGTCTGTTCCCGATAGCTCGTATGAAATAAATGGAGTGTTATTATGTTGATTGTTCATGATCTGAATGGTTTCACTATATGTACCAGTGTTTAATGTTCCTATTAAGGAATCCTCTCCAACCGTCCATTCCATCTCTGGATATTGAAGTATATATTGATCCACATTCAAAACTTGAACAGATTCTCTTGCATACAGAGACCATTCAATAATCGTTCCATCTGCTTTTTTAACTGAACTCGCTAATTGTTGAAGATCTTCTATATTTGTCTTCGCACTTAACTTATTCCCATTAAAAATTAAAATGAAACAAAAAGCAAATAAGCCAGTCATAATCAAAATCTTGTAAATGTTTGTTTTCATGCTCCATTCCCCCTTACTACCATTGTTTCCTTTAGGGGAAGAGTCATACATATAACATAACGCAAGATTAGACGAACAATGACTACTAGATCCGACAAAATTCGCACACATCATTACAAATGATATACAAAAGATTTCGGTTTGCAAACAGGTAAAAAGGACCATTATTCAATAAAAATAATACTTGTCAAGAATTGGACATATTTTGTTTGCAAGTTGTCATGATAGATAGATGGAGACACACGTGGGAAGACATGAGTTAGTAGCTCAACAACGACCGATGGATAACATTATATAACACTAAAAAAGTAATTGTAACTGCTTTGACCAATACAAATAATCAAGAAAAAAGTTACTCACGGTAGAACCAATTACGATCGTTAAAAGGACATATAGTAGTCTTGCCTGAAAAACTCGATTACCTCTAAGTAATTTATCAAAATGAAGAGCTTGTAAGGCAATGAATGCTATGCCAATGAAAAATAAATGTGAAAAGATATTGATTAATGCCTGTTGGCCTAAATTCTCAAGCATTTAATACTACCTCCATTATCTGAACAAACTAACAGCGCAAGGCATACGTCGCAACGCTGTTCTGACCAACTTCCTGTTGCCTAAAAATCAACACCCTCTAATCAAACGATCAGAAGGTGTTAGATTATCTAAATTACATGCCTATATTTTAGTGATGTTTATAAACATCTATACGATTCATTGCTCTTTTCAATGCCAACTGTGCGCGCTTAAAGTCCACATCATCCTGATTTCCTTGTAAGCGGCTTTCCGCACGCTTCTTCGCTTCCTCCGCACGGGCAATATCAATGCTGTCCGCTTTTTCAGCCGTTTGCGCTAATATCGTAACTTTCTCTTGTTGTACTTCAACGAAACCGCCATTGACTGCAACAAATTCTGTCTCATTGCCCTTGTTGAGGCGAACGGCACCAATTTGTAAGGGCGCAACCATCGGAATATGGCCAGGAAGAATACCTAGTTCTCCGGATTCAGCCTTCGTGGTGATCATCTCGACATCGCCATCAAAAACTGGGCCATCGGGAGTGACAATATGAACTTGCAATGTCTTCATGACTTTCCCTCCCTATTATTAAACTTCTACGCCCATTTCTTGTGCTTTTTTAATCGCATCTTCAATCGGTCCAACAAGACGGAACGCATCTTCAGGCAGATGGTCATATTTACCTTCTAACAATTCTTTAAACCCTTTTACCGTATCTTGAACAGAAACATATGAGCCTGGTTGTCCAGTAAATTGTTCTGCCACGTGGAAGTTTTGTGATAAGAAGAATTGAATTCTTCTCGCACGAGCAACAATTAATTTGTCCTCATCAGATAGCTCATCCATTCCTAGAATTGCAATAATATCTTGCAACTCTCGGTAACGTTGAAGTGTTTGTTGAACTTGACGTGCAACTTCATAATGCTCTTCCCCAACGATTTCAGGGGATAAGGCACGAGAAGTAGAGGCAAGTGGGTCCACCGCAGGATAAATCCCCATTTCGGAAAGTTTCCGCTCAAGGTTTGTTGTTGCATCTAAGTGGGCAAAAGTCGTCGCAGGTGCTGGATCCGTATAGTCATCCGCCGGAACATAAATTGCCTGGATGGATGTAACAGAGCCCACATTGGTTGATGTAATACGTTCTTGCAATTGCCCCATTTCCGTTGCAAGTGTAGGTTGATAACCAACAGCGGAAGGCATACGGCCTAGAAGGGCTGAAACTTCAGAACCTGCTTGAGTAAAGCGGAAAATATTATCAATAAAGAACAGAACATCTTGTCCTTGTTCATCACGGAAATATTCTGCCATTGTTAGTCCCGTTAGAGCTACACGCATACGTGCTCCTGGTGGTTCATTCATTTGTCCAAAGACCATCGCTGTTTTATTAATAACGCCAGAGTCTTTCATTTCGTAGTAAAGGTCATTTCCTTCCCTCGTACGCTCTCCAACTCCAGCAAACACAGAGATACCCCCATGTTCTTGAGCAATATTATTAATAAGTTCCTGAATTAAAACTGTTTTCCCTACACCCGCTCCACCAAATAGACCAATTTTTCCACCTTTAATGTAAGGGGCAAGTAAGTCAACTACTTTAATCCCTGTTTCAAGGATTTCAACTTCTGTTGATAACTGGTCAAATTTTGGTGCATCACGGTGAATTGGGTCTCGGCGTGTATCACTGCCAAGTGCTTCATCAAGGTCGATGTTTTCTCCTAACACGTTGAAAACTCGTCCAAGTGTCACATCACCAACAGGTACAGATATAGGTGCACCCGTGTTAATAACTTCCATACCACGCTGTACCCCATCTGTAGATGCCATCGCAATTGTACGGACAGCGTCATCGCCTAGATGAAGGGCTACTTCCAATGTTAAATCAATATTCACTTCAGATTCTGTCTGCGCCTTATACGATACTTTAAGCGCATTATAGATGTCAGGGAGTTGGCCGCTTGGGAATTTCACATCCACGACCGGTCCCATTACTTGTAGAACCTGTCCATTGTTCATCTTTTCCCCTCCTACCTGGGTTCATGTAAAATATTATTCTAAAGCTGCAGCTCCACCAACGATTTCGGTGATCTCTTGGGTGATCATCGCTTGGCGAGCACGGTTATAAGACAATGTTAATTCATCAATAAGATCAGAGGCATTATCTGTAGCACTCTTCATAGCTGTCATCGTTGCCGCATGTTCACTAGCTTTCGCATCAAGAAGTGCCCCATAGATTAGACTCTCAGCATACTGAGGGAGCAATACTTCCAAAATGGCCTCTGGAGATGGTTCATATTCATATGACATCAGTTTTGTAGAGGTAGCAATCTCGTTAAGTGGAAGTATCTTCTTAGCCGTTACTTCCTGGGTCATGGCACTTACAAAATGGTTGTAATACATATACAACTCATCAAAAGTCCCATCAGAGAACATTGCAACAGTTTTATTTGTAATCTCCATAATATCGGAAAAATTAGGTTGGTCTGGTAATCCATTGATCTCCAAGACAACATTCATATCATTTTTCAGGAAAAAGTCTCGTCCCATACGGCCGATCGCGATAATGGCATATTCATCTTTCGATTTATGACGTTCCCGAATTTTGTTATTTACGGCGCGTAGGACACTACTATTATAGGCACCACATAATCCCCGATCACCTGTAATCACTAAATAACCGGTTTTCTTCACTGGACGCGATTCTAACATCGGGTGAGTCACATCGCTACTACCTAAAGCAATACTTGCGACCACTTCCTGAATTTTTTCCATGTAGGGCACGAATGACTTTGCATTCATTTCAGCGCGGTTCAGTTTAGCAGCAGCAACCATTTGCATTGCCTTTGTAATATGACTCGTTTTTTGAGTGGAGGTAATGCGAGATTTAATATCCCGTAAGGAGGCCATCTAAGTTCACCATCCTTTCCCAGTATTTTGGACTCACACATAAATGGAACATATAAGAGGATGAAAAGCGTGAGGATCAAAGGCTAATTTCGCTACAACAATCGCCACGCCTTTGTGACCTACATCCTGCAGGCCTCGGTAAAAAATCCTCCTTTTTGAACACACACTATAATCAAAAATGTGTTCCATTTATGCTTGGAGCCATTTCCCTTAAACTAAATATATATTTATTCGCTTTTAGCAAATGTTTTCTTAAATGTGTTAATGGCATCCGCCATTTTTTGATCATCTGGAAGTGCTCCAGTCGTACGGATTTCTTCCAAAAGATCTGCACGGTTATGATCCAGCCAGGCAGATAAGCCGTCTTCAAAGCGAAGAATATCGTGAACAGCAATATCATCAAGAAATCCTTTCGTCAGTGCATATAGGATCATCACTTGTTTTTCAACTTTAATTGGTTTATTCAAATCCTGTTTCAACACTTCAACAGTTCGTTGGCCACGTGCCAATTTGTCTTGAGTTGCTTTATCAAGGTCTGAGCCAAACTGAGCAAAGGATTCTAATTCACGATAGGAAGCAAGATCAAGACGCAAAGTACCTGCTACCTTTTTCATTGCTTTGATTTGTGCCGCTCCCCCTACACGAGATACGGAAAGCCCGGCATTAATAGCAGGACGCACACCTGAGAAGAACAAATCAGACTGTAAGAAAATTTGTCCATCTGTGATGGAGATCACGTTTGTAGGGATATAAGCTGAAATATCTCCTGCTTGCGTCTCAACAAATGGTAGAGCTGTGAGAGAGCCCCCGCCTTTCGCATCACTAAGTTTCGCAGCACGTTCCAAGAGGCGGGAATGAAGATAGAAAACATCCCCTGGATAGGCTTCACGACCTGGTGGACGGCGAAGTAATAGTGAAAGCTCACGGTAAGCAGCTGCCTGCTTGGATAAGTCATCATATACAACTAGAACATGTTTACCGTTGTACATGAATTCTTCTCCCATTGTTACCCCAGCATATGCCGCTAAGTATAATAGCGGTGCAGGTTGTGAAGCAGAAGCTGTAACAACAATCGTATAATCTAATGCTCCATGCTTACGCAACGTTTCAACTGTTCCACGAACCGTTGATTCTTTCTGGCCAATCGCTACGTATACACAAATCATGTTTTGGTCTGCTTGGTTTAATATCGTATCGATTGCTACTGTTGTTTTTCCTGTTTGTCGGTCCCCGATAATTAATTCACGTTGTCCACGACCAATCGGTACAAGCGCATCAATCGCCTTAATTCCCGTTTGCAGTGGCTCATCAACCGATTTACGATCCATAACACCAGGTGCTGGTGATTCGATTGGGCGTGTTCTCGTTGTATTAATCGGACCTAGTCCATCTACAGGTTGTCCAAGTGGATTCACGACACGACCAATTAATTCTTCCCCGACTGGGACTTCCATAATCCGTCCTGTACGTCTAACTTGATCACCTTCCCGAATATCTGTATAAGGCCCTAGAATTACTACCCCGACATTCGATTCTTCAAGGTTTTGCGCCATACCCATGACGCCATTAGAGAACTCAATCAGTTCTCCTGCCATGACATTGTCCAGTCCGTATACGCGGGCAATACCATCCCCGACCTCGATGACTGTACCAACATCACTTACTTCCATATCAGCCTGATAATTCTCAATTTGCTTTTTTATCAGCGCACTGATTTCCTCAGCATTGATGCTCATGAATTTCACCCCTCATTTTTCAAAAGACTTCATCAAGTCGTTAATGTTCTTGCAAGACGATCTAATTGCCCACGAAGGCTTCCATCAAAAATACGATTTCCTATACTTACCTTAATTCCGCCAAGGAGATCAGAATCGACAATATTTTCGATATTTAAAGAGCGTCTCCCTACTTTTGCTGCAAATGTTGCTGAAATGGCTTCTGTTTCTGATGCTGTTAATGCTCGTACAGAATGAACCGTTGCTTCTGCCACTCCATGATCTTGATTCGCATATTCTATAAAAGAACTTGCCACATCTACTATGTGATCTTGGCGATTTCGATCAATTAAAAGCATGATTGTGTTTACGATGCTTGGAGATAGGTTAGCAAAAACCTCTTTCGCAACATTTTTCTTTTGCTGAATCGTGAGATTAGGAGAAGAAAGTAGTGTAATTAAATCTGGATTGTCCTTCACCGATTTACGCACAACACGAACTTCTTCTTCCCATTTGTTCACTTGATTTTGTTCTTTGGCTAGTTGATATAAGGCTAAACCATAGCGTTCAGCAACAACATTTTTGCTCATGCTTACTCTCCTGCCCTTTGAACATATTCATCGATCAGTTTTTGTTGATCTTCTTCATTCAATTCTTTTTCAATTACTTTCGAAGCAATCATGACAGACAATGAGGCCACTTGTTCACGCAAAGCAGCGATTGCCTGTTCTTTTTCTTGTTCAATTTCAATACGTGCGGATTCTTTCAAACGTTCAGCCTCTTGTTTCGCTAATTGGACAATTTCCTCACGTTGTACCTCTCCATGTTGTTTGGAGTTGTCAATCATTTCTTGTGCTTCTTGTCGAGCCTGTTTTAATAATTCTTTTTGTTCTTCCAACAATTTATTGGATTCAACTCGACTTTTTTCTGCCTCTTCAATTTCAGTGGCAATATATTCTTCACGCTTGATCATGATACCCATTAATGGGCCCCAAGCAACTTTTTTAAGTATGAACAATAATACTAAGAACGCTATCAAGGTGAATGCAATATCTCCACCATTAAAAGCCTGTCCTAGCACTAAACTTTTTGCAAGCACGTTATGCTTCACTCCCTTCAAAATCAAGGCAACTTTTTTCAAATTCATGGTTCAAAAACTAACATTTACATTTTGTAAATAAAGCAATGGCGAAGTTTTTAAGTAAGCTTCGCCATTTTCATCTAGTAATGAACTCCGCCAACTCAAAGATAGGCGTCTACTACATCATGTAAATGGACCGCCTCATCGGCAAATGGAGCATCTATTATCTTCCTTGAAGCATAAATGCAATAACGGCACCCATGATCGGAATCGCCTCAACGATACCGACACCGATAAACATTGTTGTTTGAAGCATTCCACGTGCTTCTGGTTGACGTGCCATACCTTCAACTGTTTTAGAAACGATCATACCGTTACCAAGACCCGCTGCTAGAGCTGATAAACCAATTGCGATTGCTGCTGAGATTGCATACATTATTATTTTCCTCCTCGTTTATATAAAAAAATATGTTTTCCGTTATTTAAAACGGGTATATATTAATGGTCGGAACTCACTTTATGTGAGATGTAAACCATCGTTAACATTGTAAAAATAAAGGCCTGTAGTGCACCTACAAAAATACTAAATCCTTGCCATACCATGAGTGGTATAAAACCACCAATTGTGCCTACTATTCCAGTAGAAGCCATAAGTGCTAATAAAGAGATCAAGACCTCTCCGGCATAGATGTTACCGTAAAGACGTAGCCCCAAGCTAATCGTATTGGCCACTTCTTCAATAAGTTTAAAAGGAAACATAAATCCTACTGGTCTAAAATAATCCTTCCCATACTCTTTGAATCCTTTCATTTTCACACCGTAATAATGTGATAAAGCGATCACCATCGCGGATAGTGTTAAGGTTATGACGGGGTCAGCTGTTGGTGATTTCCACCAAAGATTATCATGAACAACGACAGCTGCTGGTAACCCTAGCATATTCGCTACAAAGATAAACATGAGTAGCGTGATCCCTAGTAGATGAAAGTTACCACCTGTCTTCCAATCCATATTACTATTAATAATACCTTTTACGAAATCCATAATCCATTCCATAAAGTTCTGCATGCCCCTTGGTTTCATTTCTAGTTTCCTTGTGGCAATCACAGCAATAAGAATGACGATCAGAGCCGTAACGGTAATCATTAACACATTGGAAAGGTTAAACCAAAGCCCCGCTATCTTGACTAATGGTGCTTCATGTTCTTCCAAATCAGATTCACCTCTCTTCCCATTACTTTCGGGATTTGAAAATTTGCTGGACAATAAAATCTATCATAATAACTGCATAAGCAGTCACTATTCCAATTATAACACTTATCAAATGAAATACATCAGGGAATTTCATTGCCACATAAACGGCTAATATGACAGCAGCCATTCGTATCAACATTCCCATACCATATACCTTTTTTCCCTCTGTAACAGCCAGTCCAAGTCTTTTTGTTTTTCGATAAAGATTCCAGTGATTGTAGAGACTTACGGAGGTCCCTAAAATTAGACCCATAAATATAGTTTTATATTCTGTAAATCCCCAGCCTAATACATAGATGGCTAGAAAATAGAGCATATATTTACAATGTCTAATAAATACTTGTTGAAGTTCTGACATTTAGATATCTCCCAAAGTCGTGAGCTTGGAGGCTAACCTGTAGAAAAACAGCAGAATGGCGAAAGCTTGCCGACCACCAGAAAAACGTTACTTAGATCTCTACTATTTTTACTTAGTAAAATGGAATAAAGATCACATCTAACTGAGATTCTGATTCGACGAACTACGACATAATGTGCGTAAAAGGTATGACCTTATACACAGAAAATGAACCCCTATATGTAAGTGGTCCCATTGCCTAATATTACGTGGATTTGACTGTTTATCTACAGCCTTTTTCAGCATACAATAGCACTATATCAAAGTCAATTGATTTTCTATTAATTTAGGATACAATGTTTTTATTTTATTCTAAATTTGTTCACAAAATTACCATAAAATTCTTTCCTTATTTTTGGCATTTAGTGACTTCGATCTACAATCACCCTAACACCCTTTACTCAAAGGTTTCTGGTCTTTTCAGACTTTGATTAAAATGATATAAAATAGCCTCACAAATTCTTTCAGAAGCTCGCCCATCTCCATAAGGATTAGAGGCATGAGCCATTCTATTGTATTCCTCTTGATTCGTCAGTAATTCATTCGCAAACTCATAAATCTTATCCTCATCTGTTCCTGCAAGTTTTAAGGTCCCTGCTTGAATACCCTCTGGCCGCTCTGTTGTATCCCTAAGCACAAGAACTGGAACACCTAGGGAAGGGGCTTCTTCTTGAACACCACCGGAATCTGTCAAAATTAAGTGAGCTCGATCGGCAAAATTATGAAAATCAATCACATCTAAAGGGTCAATCAAATGGATACGCTTGTTTTCCCCTAATATTTCTTCAGCTAATTCCCGAACGACCGGATTGAGGTGAACAGGATAAACGACTTGTACATCGGAATGCTGTTGCACAATTCTTTTAATCGCCCGGAACATATTTTTCATTGGCTCACCCAGGTTTTCGCGCCTATGCGCGGTCACGAGAAGAAGTCGGTCCTCACCAATTCGGTCAAGTACTTCGTGATGATAGTTTTTCTTCACGGTCGTTTGTAAGGCATCAATCGCTGTGTTCCCTGTAACAAAGATGCTTTCACTCCGCTTATTTTCCTGCAATAGATTATTTGCAGCGGCCTCGGTTGGCGCAAAATGCAGGTCCGCCAATACACCTGTCAATTGTCGATGAATTTCTTCTGGAAACGGCGAAAGCTTATTCCAAGTCCTTAAACCTGCCTCCACATGACCTACCTCTATCTGGTTGTAAAAAGCAGCTAAACTAGCGATAAAACTCGTCGAAGTGTCCCCATGAACAAGCACAATATCCGGCTTTGCTTCCTTCATAATTCGATCTAATCCCGTCAACCCTCGAGTGGAAATATCAATTAATGTCTGCCGATCTTTCATAATATTTAAATCGTAGTCAGGATGGAGAGCAAATATCTCTAAAACTTGATCCAACATTTGGCGATGTTGGGCTGTTACCGTTAGAATCGATTCAAATTGAGTGACTCTCTTTTGAAGTTCTAAAACTAACGGAGCCATTTTTATCGCTTCTGGCCTTGTCCCGAAAACAGACATGACTTTGATTTTCTTCTCCATTTTCAAATCACTTCCTTCACCTTAGAAAAGTGCCTATACCCGATTAATGAGTGCTATCATTCAAACGGTTTCAGGCCTCTATATAAAAATTAACCCGGCAGATTCTCCACCTGGATTAATTTTTACGTTCATTACTTCGTTCCAAATAAACGATCACCGGCATCTCCCAAGCCCGGAATAATATAGCCTTTTTCGCTAAGTTTTTCGTCTAATCCCGCAATATATATATCTACATCTGGATGAGACTTTTTCATCGCTTCGACGCCTTCCGGAGCAGCAATGAGACACATGAATTTAATATTTTTAGCACCACGCGCTTTTAAAGAATCGATCGCAGCAACGGCTGAACCACCGGTTGCAAGCATAGGATCGACGAGAATTAATTCTCGCTCCTGAACATCACTTGGTAATTTCACATAATATTCTACAGGTTTAAGTGTTTGAGGATCACGATAAAGACCAACATGGCCTACCTTTGCAGCAGGAATAAGATTTAGTATTCCGTCTACCATCCCAATTCCAGCGCGAAGAATTGGCACAATTGCTAGCTTCTTCCCAGATATCACCTTAGCTTTCGCAGAAGCTACAGGCGTTTCTACCATAACTTCTTGAAGGGACATTTCTCTCGTAATTTCAAACATCATTAAAGTTGCTACTTCATCTACAAGCTCCCGAAATTCCTTTGTCCCCGTGTTCTTATCCCGAATATATGTAAGTTTATGTTGAATGAGAGGGTGATCAAACACATATACTTTGGCCATGGTATCTCTCCTTTAAATTTAAATATTGCCGAACCTATTTGATTTTTTGCCTTAGCTTCAACAGTCCTTGATTATTTTACAGAAAAGGAAGTGGTAGAGCAAGGGAAATAATTAGAAGTTCCTTTTGAATCCTCTTGCATAGGTTTAGTATGTTCCATTTGTTTGAAATCGACTAAAGAAATAAGCATTCGTAATTTTTGGTGTTCTCAGGTTTACTTGCGATAAAACCAGCCAGGAGCAATTTTGCATAGTAAAAATCCGCCCCCTAAAAAGAGAAGCGGATTTCCAATTTATTCATATAATGGGAATTTTGCTGTGAGGTCCGCTACACGTTGGCGCGCCTCCTCTAACTTGGTTTCATCTTCGTGATTCTTTAAAACCAATCCAATAATCGAAGCAATTTCATCCATTTCTTCCAGTCCAAAACCACGGGATGTTACCGCAGGTGTACCAATTCTAATTCCACTCGTTGTAAACGGACCTTCTGGATCAAAAGGAATAGTATTTTTATTCACCGTAACGCCAATATCATCTAATACTTTTTCTGCTACTTTTCCTGTTAATCCAACCGAACGAAGATCAATTAAAAGCAAATGATTGTCTGTGCCATCTGAAACGAGTTTTAATCCTGCTTTTTTAAGGGACTCACCAAGACGCTTTGCATTATCAATCACATTCTGACTATATGTTTTAAACTCGTCTGTCAATACTTCACCAAAAGCTACTGCTTTAGCTGCAATCACATGCATAAGTGGGCCACCTTGAATGCCAGGGAAAACAGATTTGTCGATTTTCTTACCGAATTCCTCTTTACATAAAATCATTCCACCACGAGGGCCTCTCAATGTTTTATGAGTGGTCGTTGTAACGAAATCGGAATAAGGAACTGGGTTTGGATGATGGCCAGTCGCGACAAGGCCTGCTATATGTGCCATATCCACCATTAAATATGCACCAACTTCATCTGCAATCTCACGAAACTTCTTAAAATCGATTGTCCGAGGATAAGCACTGGCTCCAACAACAATCAATTTCGGCTTATGTTCCACAGCTTTTTGACGAACATCCTCGTAGTTAATATATTGAGTTTCCTCGTCTACACCATATTCTACAAAGTTGTATAAAACGCCACTGAAATTGACAGGACTTCCATGGGTGAGATGGCCGCCGTGTGAAAGATTCATTCCAAGCACCGTATCACCTGGCTCTAGAATCGTAAAGTAGACAGCCATATTGGCCTGTGCTCCTGAATGTGGTTGAACATTGACATACTCTGCTCCAAAGATTTCCTTCGCTCTATCCCGAGCAAGGTTTTCGGCGACGTCTACATATTCGCAACCACCATAATAACGACGGCCCGGATATCCTTCCGCATATTTATTCGTTAGGACAGAACCTTGAGCTTCCATCACAGCAGGACTCACAAAATTTTCTGATGCAATGAGTTCAATTTTTGTTCGTTGACGTTTTAATTCATTTTGAATCGCTTCATACAACTGTGGATCTTGTTTGGCAATGATGCTCATTTCTCATTCCCCCTATTATTTGACCGAATCAACTTTTGGATATTCTTTCTTATTCTACCATGTAAAAAAATCCTTGCAAACAAAAATTTGGATTATCTTCCGTTATTTCTTAACATTCCCATCTAAAAACCAAATAATGTTCAGGTTTTAAGAAAGAGGGGGTGCCTCAATAGGAGGAACGGCTAAAGAATTTATTTACTATTCATAAATAGCCCGTGCTCCACCTATTAATTTCGGCCGAGTGATAGCGCTCGTGACATGAGCATGTCCAATTTTCTTTTGTTCTATTCTCACTGGAACCGCGACGGGTTTTAAATGCATGCCAATAAAAGTATCCCCTATATCAATCCCCGCATTAGCTTGTATAGATTCTACTACAACGGGATCTTTGAGATGTTGATAAGCATAGGTTGCCATGGAGCCTCCTGCATGAGGAGCCGGGATAACAGATACCCTTTCCCAACCCTTTTTTTCAGCAATCTCTTTATTTATAACCAAAGCCCTATTTAAATGTTCACAACACTGAAAGGCTAGTGCGAAGTGTTCCTCATTTGCATATTTTTGGAGCGCTTCAAATAGAACCGATGCGACCTCCATTGTGCCGGATGTTCCAATTTTTTCGCCGATAATTTCTGATGTTGAACACCCAATAACTAGAACGTCTCCTCGTCCAAGTTGAAAATGTTCTTTGCAACCTTGTATAAGCTGATCCACTTCTTGGATCCACTTACCTCTAGAATCGTTGCTCATTCCCCTTTTTCACTTCCCGAAGAGGCTTCTATTTCCTCATACTTGTTAATCTTTTCAATTCTATTTTGATGCCGTCCACCTTCAAATTCAGTCAATAGCCAAGTCTTGGCAATTTCGCTAGCTAGCCCTGCCCCAATGACTCTTTCTCCCATAGCCAACATATTGCTATTATTATGGAGTCGGGTCATTTTAGCACTGAAAACGTCATGTACGAGCGCACAACGAATTCCTTTTACTTTATTAGCTGAAATACTCATACCAATGCCTGTTCCACAAATTAGGATCCCACGATCAAATTCACCATTCGCTACCTTTTCAGCTACAGGCATTGCATAATCAGGGTAGTCAACAGATGTTTCACAATCGCAACCGAAATCTTGATATTCTATTCCTAGTTCCTCTAATAATTCACGAATTACTTCACGAATATGAATTCCACCATGGTCTGACGCTAGTGCTACTTTCATTTTTAGATTGCCTCCTTAAAAGTAAGGACCGTTCTTATATAAACGGTCTGATCATCATAATACTATTATAAGTAAAAACGGGCGATTGTGTCTTTTAATTTGCTGGCCTGATTTTCTAAAGCCATCGCTAATTGGTCGATTTCTTCCATGTCTTGAGCTTGCTTATTTGCAACCCGTGCTACTTCTTCCGCACCTGCCGAGGTTTCTTCAGCAATCGCAGCAACCTCTTCTGCTTGTCCTGAAGTTTCTTGGACATTTTCCATTTGCCGATCGACTAGCTGTAATATATCAGCGACAGATGTGGCCGATTGATGGATGGTTTCTGTCATTTTTGCAATGACAAGATTGGTTTGTTTTCCTCTCTCTACCTCTTCATCCGCAGAAGTCACTTGCTCAGAAATTTGTTCTACTACCTGTTTAACCTCTGTTTGAATATTATGTAGGAGCTCTGTAATCCCATGTACGGCATTTGCACTTTCATCTGCTAGTTTTCTAACTTCTTCTGCAACGACTGCAAATCCCTTTCCATGTTCTCCTGCCCGAGCTGCTTCAATTGAAGCATTTAGTGCTAGCAAGTTTGTCTGATTGGCAATGTCTCCCACGAGATGAATAATTTCCCCCACCTTAGAAGCATTGTCTTCTAATCTTTTAACAGACTTAAGGGATTGACCATTTCTATCCGCTAATTGGCCGATCCCAACTACAAGGGACTCCACTACTTTTTGGCTTTCTTTTAATTCTGTCACCATTTCTTGAGAGATATTTTCTGACCTTCTTGCCTTTTCTTGTACAAGCTGGGCGAGCTTGGTAATGTCTTCTACTGATTCCGCTGTTGCCTGAATAGCAGCAGCTGAGCTTTCAGCACCAGAAGATATTTCCGAGATCGTATGGGCGACACTTTCCGCCTCTTCTGAAACCTTTTTAGACTTTTGCGAAATCGCAATCACATTTGTATTTGTTTGGGTAACACTTCCTTCAATCTGCTGTACAATTTCACGTAAACTACCCAACATTTGGTTGAAAGCAAGACCTAACGCCCTAATCTCGTCATCTGTTTTTCCTACCGCAACATCCGTCCCAATATCTCCCTCTCCAGCCTTCGATGCAGCCTCTTTCAACCTTTGAAGTGGCTTCGTCATGATGGTGGCGCTTAAATAAGCTAGAATCCCAGACCAAATGATTCCTAATAATAAGGTAATAATGGTAAACGCATGCTCATTTATATATGGATCAACAAACGGATAAACAAAATATAAGAAAATAGCACTCGTTGAGAATGTAATCACTGCCAATGTAGTCGTAAATACGACTAGTTTTTTCTGTAAACCAAAACGATATCGCTGCTTCTTTGTCATACTCCCTACTCCCGTCAATAATAAGAATTTCGTTTTATTCCGTAAACATCTTGCTAATTAACTCATTTAATTCCGCAAAAGTCCTTCGATAGACAGCGTCATCTCCTCCATAGGGATCCGCAATATCTAGTGAATGTTCCCCTTCCCCGATAAATTCCTTGAGTGTAAAAATTTTATCAGCATAAGCCGGATAGGAATTCATAACTAGGTCTTTATGCATAGTTGTCATAGTGAAAACATGGGTAGCCCAATCCAGATCATCCTTATTCAATGCTCTAGATTGATGCATACATTTAATTCCATTTTCCTGTAAAACTCGAATTGTATTCTGGGCAGCATTTTCTCCTTCGACAGCAAATAAACCTGCTGATTTCGCCATTCCCTTCTCTCCCCATTGATGATTGAAGATTGCTTCAGCCATCGGACTTCGGCAAGTATTACCGGTACAAATAAAAAGCACCTTCCATCCGTTCAATGTATGATCCCTCCAAATTCTTCACATGCCCATATCTTTCCTACACATAGGTCAAAAGGCCGCATATTGCTTTGTAAAGATTATGCCATACTTCCACAAAAAAAGACAGCATTTTCCAGCTGTCTTTTCACCACGGAAACGGCACTAACAACTTTATTCCATAAGCAATGAGGATAATTCCTCCTAATAATTCACCGTATACCCCGAGCATGTTTTGCATTTTACGGCCAATTAGCAAACCACACCATGTCATTCCAACCGACATAGCGGAAAAGCAAATGACAGCGAGCGCGGCCTTTGCGCCAAAGATCCCGAGGCTTAAACCTGCTGAGAAACTATCAATACTGACTAAAAAGGAAAAGAGTAATACCCCCCAACCAACAGGCATGAAAGTTGAACCAGCATCAGATCGAAATATAGTAAGTACCATTTGCAGTCCCAATATAATGAGTAAGATTCCACCTATATAAATGGCAATCCCTCCAAAAGTACCTGACAATAAATGACCAGCAAATATTCCTAGTAACGGCATTAATAAGTGAAATATGCCCACGACTAGCCCAATATAGAATATCTGTCTTAATCTTATTTTATATGCACCCATACCAATCGATATCGAAAAAGCATCCATACTTACCGCAAAGGCCATGATCATAACTGTCACTATCTCCGCAAGCAATCTAATTTCCCCTTTCCCTTCGGACATGCCTATAAGGGAAACATATGCGGAAATGTGTAAGACTAGAAGGTGGTTAGCAGATAAAAATAATTATATTAGACGATAAAATCATGAATCCTGTTTTTCTTGAATCACCCAATGATGGCCAGCTGCTTTTTCAAGGCGATTCATGATCGCCACCCCTACGTCCGATTGAGGAAATATTTCTGAATAAATGAGATCAACATTAGATTGATCAAATTCACGTAAAGTGTGATAGAGTTGATGGGCTACATGATCAAGGTTGTTTCTACTGCCGACATCAAGTACAAGGTCAGCCTTATACTTCGACTGTGTTTCTGTTGAAGCTAGCATCCCCACTTTAAATCCCTGCTTGCGTTTCTCATCAATTAAGCTTTGAATCCATCCCACTTCCCCATCTACTAAATATAATGGGGCACTAGGGGAATAATGTTTATATTTCATCCCAGGTGCTCGCGGTACATCCGTTTTTTCCAGCAAATGAGAAGCAACTTCAATTTTATCCTTTACAACCCTTTCTAACTCTTCCTTCGTAATTCCACCAGGTCGCAAAATGACCGGAAACGGGCCAGTGCAATCTAAAACCGTCGATTCAAGACCTACACCTGTTGCGCCACCATCTAAAATTCCTGCAATTCTTCCATCAAGATCCTGTTCAACGTGCTTGGCAGTTGTCGGACTTGGTTTACCTGAACGATTTGCGCTTGGTGCTGCAATTGGAAGTCCGGATGTACGAATTAAAGCTAGAGCAACTGGATGACTAGGCATGCGAATCGCTACAGTATCCAATCCTGCTGTCACTAAATCAGATAAAACTCCAGACTTTTTAGGGAAAATCAAGGTAAGAGGTCCCGGCCAAAAAGCAGTTATCAACAATTTCACTTGCTTCGATATTCCCGCTACTAGTTTTTCTAACTGTTGATATTCGGCTATGTGGACAATAAGTGGATTATCAGATGGTCTGCCTTTCGCCGCGAAAATTTGAGCGACAGCTTCATCTGAATATGCATTTGCCCCTAATCCATACACTGTCTCGGTTGGAAAGGCCACAATTTGATTGTCCCGTATGTACTGGGCAGCTTCAGCAACCTGTGGATAATCTTCGAAATTATCCACATTATTTTCCACAGACCAGTGAGTCGTGTTCATAATTTGTTCCCCATTTCTATTCAATCTATAAATGCCGTTATATTTGGTTTTTTTGTTGATAAGTAACAAAAAGGCGAACTAGTTATACACATTTGTGGATAACTAGTTGGTTATTGTGGATAAAACCTGTTGATTTTGTGTATAAATGGTATTTAAAAAATTTTATCCCATAATTCAACTAGGAAAAACTTCACTTCTACTTCGTCTTCTTGGCTGACCACTACGCCCGCTTTCGTTTCGTTATCCACAGTTTCTTTGTTATCCCCAGATCCCTCTGGATCCAGCTCTGTTTCTACATCCTGTTCATCCTTCTTTTCAGCATTCTCTTGCTTTTCAGGTGCTTCCAATTCCTCCTCCGATGGGGATTCTGTTGGTTCCTGTTCAACGGCTTCTTCTGATTCTTCACTTACTGCTAAACTATTAGAGAAATCTAAAAAGCATAACGGCGGAAAGAGTACACACCACCAATTCGCTCCTTTTCCCTCTCCGATTGTAATCACAATCGCCTCATATGTTCCTGCTGGATAAAGATATTGCCCATAAAGTTTTGTCGGAAATTGCGCTTCACCAAAGTTCACTTGTACAGTATCATCTATATTTGCTTCTTTTAGTTTTTGTTCGGCAATTTCTTCAATGATATCTAAACGCGAAATCATCAACGCCCTAGCTTCGTCAAGGGAAGTTAATTCCGCCACCCACTCATTAATCTCTTCATTTACAGCATCCCGAATTTCCCGTTTAATCGCCTGATCCTTTTCTTTGTCACTATTCGCCAATATACGTAAACGAATCGCTTCATCAGGAATGACCAAAGGATCTGTTGCCTGCGCTACTTCCATTTTAGGTAAGATTAGGCTTGCCACTGTCCCGATAACTAAAACCAATATATACATCCACGCAATGTTTTTTTGATAGAATCTCTTTTTCATATATTCCTTTTTCATATCCATCTGCCCCCTCTACAAAAGCAGTATAGACAGAAAAATAGAATCGTATACACACGAAATGCGGAAGGCGTTTGCCTAGGGGCGACAAGCAAATGTTCCTGAACCTAGGAAGGGTGCCTTTTCCCTTCCTAGGTTCAGGGTTATTTGACCTCGAGCCCCTAACGCCTGGAGCTAGACACAGAAAAGCGGAAGTCTCCGTTTAGCATCGTACAAATTAAAAGATTTCTGACGAGATAAAGGAAACACGATGAACCTGAAAGGTGAATCGATGTTGACTTATCGTAGGAAGAAAACGTTAATTTGCTAGATGCTGGAGACTGGAGCTAGACACAGAAAAGCGCAGGCGACTGTTTTAAGGAAGAACGGCTAAAAGCGCGACATCCTGTCGGCAGGCTCAAGCGGCGACGTCCTGTCGCTTCGCTTGCACTAGTACAACCTGTCCGTCGCAACACTATTCTGACCCACATTGGATTAATACAATTCTATCTTTTCCATTAATATCAAATAGTATTTCCGTAAGCGCTGTTGGAAACACTTCCTTCATCAAGGCGACGACTGCTTCCCCTTGTCCTGCTCCAATTTCAAAGGCAATCAACGATTTTTCATGAACAACCTTCGGCAACTCCAAGGCGAATCTCCTGTAAAAATCAAGGCCGTCTTCCCCGGCAAATAAAGCCAAAGAAGGCTCATGGTCTTGGACAATTTTATCTAGAACATCATGGGCCGGAATATAAGGTGGATTGGACAAAATAATATCCCATTTTTCGCCAGTCTGCAAAATCGGCATAAGTAAATCCCCCTGCCGAAAAGTGACATCTGCGCCAAGAACCTGCGCATTGCTATTGGCTACTTTTAGAGCGTCTTGAGAAATATCCGTTGCCATCACTTCCAAATCCGGACGTTCTAGTTTTATTGTAATCGCAATAGCTCCACTACCTGTCCCAATATCTGCCAACTTCAAATGTTGATTTCCGGGGAATAGATGATTGATCCTGTGCAAAACAGCTTCGATTAACTCCTCTGTTTCTGGACGCGGAATCAACACATGCTCATTCACCATAAATCTTCGCCCGTAAAATTCCTCATACCCGATAATATATTGAATTGGTTTTCCTAAGGCATGTTGCTTGACCACTTGTTCAAAATGATGCCACTGATCCTCTGTCAAGGACATTCTTTGTTCTGCTAACAACTTAGATCTATCCATATTTAAAATCCACAGAAGGAGCCATTCCCCAGCATTTTCATCCCGATTATGTTTCTTTAAATAAGAAGAAGCCCATTTCAGGGCCTCAAATACTTTTTTCGTTACCATTTATTCTTCCATGCTCTCGAGTTTTTTCGATTGGTCTTCAATCACTAAACTATCAATCACTTCATCAAGCTTTCCCTCGAGAATTTGGTCCAACTTTTGGATCGTCAAACCTATGCGGTGATCTGTTACCCGGTTTTGCGGGAAATTATAAGTACGAATTCGTTCAGAACGATCCCCAGAACCTACAGCTGATTTCCGGTTCGCATCATATTCCGCCTGGGCTTCCTGCTGGAATTTATCATAAATACGAGCACGTAAAACCTTCATCGCTTTTTCTTTATTTTTAATTTGCGACTTTTCATCCTGACAGGAGACAACAATGCCAGTGGGAATATGAGTTAAACGGACAGCAGACATGGTGGTGTTTACACTTTGTCCCCCCGGACCACTAGAGGCAAATGTATCAACACGAATATCTTTTTCATGGACATCCACTTCTACCTCTTCCGCTTCAGGTAGCACAGCTACAGTGGAAGTGGAGGTATGAATCCGCCCACCCGATTCCGTTTCAGGGACACGTTGAACGCGGTGAGCACCATTCTCATATTTTAGTTTTGAGAATGCCCCATTTCCCGTAATCATGAAAATAATTTCTTTAAAACCTCCAAGACCAGTAGAATGGGATTCAATCACATCTGTTTTCCAGCCTTGCGCCTCTGCATAGCGGCTATACATGCGATACAAATCACCCGCAAATAAAGCGGCCTCATCCCCGCCCGCAGCACCGCGGATTTCCATAATGACGTTTTTATCGTCATTTGGATCTTTTGGAATAAGGAGAATCTTCAAGCGTTCTTCCAGATTCCCTAGTCTCTCCTGAAGTTCATTGACCTCCTCTTTAACCATTTCCCGCATATCTTCATCTAGTTTTTCATCTAACATTTCTTTAGCATCTTGATATTCTTCTTGTGCGGTTTTGTATTCTCGGTATACTTCAACTGTTTCTGCAATACTGGATTGTTCCTTTGAATATTCCCTTAGTTTATCGGAATCACTAACCACTTCCGGATCACTTAATAATTCATTTAACTTCTCATAACGTTCTTCAACCGATTGCAATTTATCAAACATGTTTTTCACCTCAAAAATTGGCTTCCATGATTACTATAATATAACGTTGGCCTTGTTCAAAGCAAACCATTCCACGAAAAAAACGGAAAATTCAGCTGCTGACTTCCCAGCACCATTGTCCATCTTTCATTTTAGCAACTAGATAGACTCTTCCTGGTTTTCAAGTGGTCGATCATACTTATGTGAGGATCGTTTTGTAGGAACTTCATGATGGTGACGACAGCGTGCTTCATAGGCCTCAGCAGCACCTACCATAATAGTCGGATCTTCATAATAGGCCGGTTTACCATTGATTAATCGCTGGGTACGACTTGCCGGTGAGCCACACACCACACAAACGGCTTGGAGTTTTGTTACTTGTTCCGCGATCGCCATTAATTTAGGCATCGGTCCAAATGGCTCTCCACGAAAGTCTTGATCCAACCCAGCAATAATAATGCGATGCCCCAGGTTTGCCAGTTGTTGCACAATATCCACAAGACTCTCATCAAAAAATTGCGCCTCATCGATCGCAATCACATCTATATCTTCATCTACTCTTTGAAGTATATCTACTGGAGATATCATTGTTTCCGCCATAATCGCCGTTCCATTATGAGAAACCACTTCATTTATGCTATAGCGGTCATCTAATTGCGGTTTAAATACAAGGACAGATTGATTGGCGAAAATAATTCTTCTTACGCGGCGGATTAGTTCTTCAGACTTTCCCGAGAACATACTCCCACAAATAACCTCCACCCATCCCGACTGTTTCATCATTTCCATGAAGTTAAAGCTCCTTCCTCTACATCAACAAGCACATTTTAATCGTATTATGATAAGGGGTATATTTCGTTTCTATCTTACATTTTCCATTTTCAAGCATTAAAAAAACAGGCAAACGTACTTGCCTGTTTTTTTCCAGCCTACAAATCTTATTTCTCTTTGGTCTAGCTACAGCGCCTAGCTGCTAGCAAACTTTCGGTGCCTTCCTACGATAAGTCAACATCGGTTCGTCCTTCGTCCTCACCGTGTTTCCTTTATCTCGTCAGGCCCCTAAAAAGTTTGTACGCAGCTGAACAGGCACTTCCGCTTTTAGTGTTTGAGGCCGTATTTTTTATTGAATCGGTCAATACGTCCATCTGCAGAAGCAAATTTTTGACGTCCTGTATAGAATGGGTGACATTCTGAGCAAATTTCAACTCGCACTTCGTCTTTAACAGAACCACTTTCAAATTCGTTCCCACATGCACATTTAACCATAACTTTTTTATATTCTGGATGAATTCCTGTTTTCATTCTTTTCAGCTCCTTATGCCCTGAATCATTTGCTGAAACAGAGTTAAATTACAATCCGAAAAACCCGTGTTCATGCTTTGCAATAAAAACACATTTTTTATTATAACAACTCTACATGTGGAATGCAATTATTTTCAATGAATTTCTATCGGAAACATCTTCCTTTTCTTAAGTAACCGCACTCTCTATTAAAAACAGTGGGAATTGTATAGAAAAAGAAGGAATTAAACTAATGTTTTACTGTTTGTCCGTCCTTTTAATTCTTCCGTAAGCATATTAAAGAATTCCTCATTTGTTTTAGATTTCTTTAATTTACGCATGAATTTTTCCATGAAATCTGGTGTATCAGACATTGCTTTACGCAATTTCCAAAGTTTATCCAACTGCTCTTTTGGAATGAGTAATTCTTCTTTTCTTGTTCCAGAGCGTTGAAGATCAATTGCAGGGAAAATTCTTCTTTCTGCAAGCGAGCGATCCAAATGCAGTTCTAAGTTCCCTGTCCCCTTAAATTCTTCATAAATCACATCATCCATTCTTGACCCCGTATCGACGAGAGCAGTTGCTAAAATCGTTAAACTCCCACCCTCTTCAATGTTTCTAGCCGCACCAAAAAAGCGTTTCGGGCGATGAAATGCTGCAGGATCAATTCCTCCTGAGAGAGTTCTCCCACTTGGTGGTATAACTAGATTATAAGCACGCGCTAACCGTGTAATACTATCCATCAAAATGACAACATCACGACGATGTTCCACCAGTCGCATCGCTCTTTCTAACACAAGTTCCGCTACTTTAATGTGGTTCTCTGGTACCTCGTCAAAAGTCGAACTAACCACATCCGCATCAACGGAACGTTCAATATCCGTTACCTCTTCAGGACGTTCATCTATCAATAAAACAATTAACTCTGCTTCCGGGTGATTGGTTGTGATAGAATTGGCAATTGACTTTAATAGCATTGTTTTTCCAGCTTTTGGCGGGGCAACAATTAATCCCCGTTGACCAAAGCCTACAGGTGAAACCAAATCCATGATTCTTGTTGATAGATTGGTTGGGGTCGTTTCCAATTTTATCTGACGGTCAGGATACAGAGGAGTAAGCGCAGGGAAATGAACGCGTTCCTTTGAACTTTCAGGATCTGCCCCATTGACCGCTTCGACATGAAGCAATCCAAAATAACGTTCGTTTTCTTTCGGAGGCCGAACTTTACCGGAGACTTTATCACCATTTCTTAAATCAAAACGACGAATTTGTGAAGCCGAAATATAAATATCTTCCGAGCTGGCCGTATAATTTATTGGCCTTAGAAAACCAAATCCCTCAGACTGAATGATTTCCAAAACACCTTCCATAAAGAAAAACCCTTCTCGTTCAGCGCGAGCCTTCAAAATTGAAAAAATCAATTCTTTTTTCGTTAATTTACTATAGTAAGAAATTTTGTATTCCTTAGCTAATTCATATAATTCTTTTAATTTCATATCTGCAAGTAAAGAAATGTTTAAATCCGTCATCATGACACCACACTTTTTTAATTTCAAAAAATATTAAAAATAATAAAGACAAATACAACGATTCATAAGAAAAGCGCAAGCGCCCGTTTAGCGACGTACAAACTTTTTAGGGGCCTGACGAGATAAAGGAAACACCATGAGCTTGAAAAGCGAATGGATGTTGACTTATCGTAGGAAGGCACCGAAAGTTTGCTAGTCGCTGGGCGCTGGAGCTAGATCCAGCATTAGCCCGAATACTTTCCTATCCTTTTAATTAAAACTCTTGTTAAAGTACGGGAAGGATGCTTGTTAGCAACACAATGAAGAGTAGGAAGCTTTGAAGATGTCTCTATATTACACGGAAATGGGAAAACTTGCAAAGGGAGTCTAAAGTTTTTATATCTTAGACTCCCCATTTCTATGGTTATTTATACTCTACACTCGCTTTAAAGCACTTTTTTAAAAAATGCGTGCTTGGTAAGGGATGAACCACATAGTTCGCCATGTCCACATGCCTTCACCATTTTTGCCAACATCCTATTGGTCTAAGCATTCTTTATTTGCTCCATTTCTTCCTCGGTCATTTTTTCACGCCAAATGGTCGCACCAAGTCCATTTAACTTTTCGACCAGCCCACTATAGCCACGATCGATATGGTCAAGACCTGAAACTTCAGTAATTCCATCTGCAAGTAAGCCCGCTATCACTAAAGCTGCTCCAGCACGTAAATCAGATGCTTTTACTTTCGCACCTTGCAATTCGGACGGACCATTAATAATAGCCGAACGGCCTTCTACTTTGATATTTGCGTTCATCCTTCTTAATTCATCAATATGCTTAAATCTTCCAGAATAGATTGTGTCTGTTACAATGGATGAACCCGCTGCTTGTGTTAACAGAACAGTTAATGGTTGTTGCAAATCAGTTGGAAAACCAGGATAGACAAGAGTTTTGATATCAATCGGTTTAAACCTATCTCCCTTACCAATAAAAATTTGATCATCTCCAACCTCTACTTGCACACCCATTTCTCGTAACTTTGCTGTTAGAGACTCTAGATGATGAGGGATCACATTATCAATAAGGACTCCTTCTCCTACGGCTGACGCCAGAATCATGTATGTACCTGCTTCAATACGGTCGGGAATAATCGTATGTCGACAACCATTCAATTTTTCAACGCCATCAATACGGATTACATCTGTTCCCGCACCCTTGATTTTGGCGCCCATATTGGTTAATAATGTTGCTACATCAATGATTTCTGGTTCTTTAGCTGCATTTTCAATAATCGTACGCCCTTTTGCTTTGACAGCCGCCAACATAATATTAATGGTGGCTCCAACACTGACAACATCTAAATAAATGCGTGAACCGCGAAGTTCATCTGCTCGTAAATATATCGCCCCTTGTTCATTCGTAACCTTTGCTCCTAGGGACTCAAAACCTTTTATATGCTGATCAATGGGACGTGGCCCTAAATGACAACCACCTGGAAGACCAATGACGGCTTTTTTGAATCTTCCCAGCATGGCGCCCATCATATAATAAGAAGCTCTTAATTTTTTTACCTTTCCATTCGGTAAAGGCATCGAGACCATTTTCGCTGGGTCCACCGTCATAATTCCCTGATCAAAGTGAACGTCTCCTCCGATTTCTTCTAGCAATGCCTTTAAAATATGAACATCTGAAATATCCGGAAGGCCTTCGATTGTTACAGGCGACTCAGCCAAGAGTGTCGCAGGGATCAAGGCAACAGCACTATTTTTTGCCCCACTTACTTTAATTGTACCTTTCAAAGGATAGCCACCTGCAATTTTAAGCTTTTCCATCTTAGTCGTCCTTTCTGGGAATAATAAGGATCAAAGGCTAAGTTCGCGCCGTCCTGACGCAACGCCTTTGTGACCTGCGTCCTGCAGGCCTAGTGTTATATAGTATTATATACGAAATTTGGCGAAACATGTAAAAAAGTAGTAATTTTTAACATTTGTGTAATCAAATCATTATACGAGGCTCAACAATAGATTAACTATCTCTTAGCAGGTCATAAGATTGGAGTTATACTGTGACATTGAGGAACAAAGATACTATTTAAAGTCCCAAAGCCCAAATCGTAACGGGCTTTGTTTTATCTTTTTTTAAACCGCAATGAAAACCGCCCCCCAAACAAGGGCGGTTGCCATCACAATTTGGTTTTCAATAATTAAGCTTTACCAGAAGAACCAAACTCGCGCATTTTACCAATAACCGTTTCTTTAATGGTATCACGTGCAGGTCCAAGATATTTACGTGGATCGTAAAGATCAGGTTTTTCCGCTAACACTTCACGTACTGTTTTGGCAGAAGAAATTTGGTTTTCTGTATTCACATTAATTTTAGCTGTCCCTAAGGAAATTGCTTTTTGAATATCTTTAACTGGGATACCAGTACCACCATGAAGAACTAATGGCATTCCTGTTAATTTTCCGATCTCTTCCATTTCCTTGAATCCGAGATTGGGCTCACCTTTGTAAGGTCCATGAACAGAACCTAATGCTGGTGCCAAGCAATCAATACCTGTACGTTCAACCAACTCTGCACATTCTTTTGCATCTGCATAAATAATGCTTCCTGATACATCATCTTCTTGTCCACCAACAGTACCAAGCTCAGCTTCAACCGATACCCCATGGAAATGAGCAAGTTCTACGACCTTAGCGGTTGTTTCAACGTTCTGTTCAAATGGATCGTGAGAAGCATCGATCATAACAGAAGTAAATCCAGCATGAATCGCTTTAGCACATGCCTCAAAACTGGAGCCATGATCTAGGTGGATGGCCACAGGTACAGTGGTTCCATATTCCTCCATTAGGCATTCTACCATTTTTACAACTAATTTAAAACCACCCATATAACGAGCTGCACCTTCAGAAACACCAAGAATAACTGGTGAATTTTCTTCTTCAGCAGCTTGTAGGATTGCTTGTGTAAACTCCAAATTATTAATATTGAATTGACCTACTGCATACTTTTCCTCTTTTGCTTTATTAAGCATGTCAGTCATAGAAACTAATGGCATTGCTTCTTCCTCCTCTGGGTAAACTGCGCACTGGTGTGCTATTCTAGGACTATATCCTAAGAGTTAGTTTTCTTCCTTTCCTATCATACCAAATTCACATGTTTATTACCAACGATTTTACCACCCAGAATAATGTACCTAACTTTATGAATGATTGTCAGTATTTCCTCCAAATAGATACTCTTTTACAGCACTGCGAACTTCTTCAATATCAAATGGCTTTGAAAAATGCGCAATAACCCCTAATTTTTGGGCATTTTTAATTAATTCATGTTCTCCATATGCCGTCATAATCATAACTCCAATGTCCGCCTTCATCTTTTTCATTTCTGCCAAAATTTCTGGACCGCTCATGCCGGGAATTTTCATATCTAATAATACAAGATCTGGATTATGCTCTTGTGTGATAGAAAGAGCCTCAGGCCCATTGGCCGCTTGATAGATTTGATAACCCTCTTTTTGCAAAATTTCGTTTAATAAAATGCGTATTCCAAATTGATCGTCGACAATTAATATTTTTTTTGTCATTTTATCTCCCTCTCTATTTTTAGTTAGGATAGTAAAATATAAATTCAGCAACACTGTTAGTATTCTATCTTCATTTTACTTAGTCCTTCAAAAATCCCTTTTTTCAGATCTGTTATCTTTTTTTCTTCATTTTCCAACAGTATAATGGGGAGAAGCATAGGGAAAGGAGCAGATTTTTAGTATGCAAAAAATGTTTACTACCCAGTTATCAGGGCTTTTTAACCGCATTATGGATAAGGAAGCTTATTCGATTGAAGATGGGGCGAGATTATTGGCACAAGCTTCTGCGGGAGAGGGAGACATTTATATAAAAGGCTTCGGAGAAATGAAAGGTGTTGTGATAGAAGCTATCAACGGACAAGAAGCTTTACAAAATGTTCAAGTTTTAAAAGATCTCACTGTACTTAAACCGATTGACCGAGTGATACTATTTACACGTTTCTCCGATGATCATGAGGCGATCGAATTGGCAGAACAGCTTAGAGAAAAAGGCATTTCTTTTGTAGCCGTTTCAGGAGTCAAAAAATCAGATGACAAACAACTCCCAGATTTAGCTGATGTTCATATAAATACTTATGTATTGAAACCACTTATTCCCAATGAAGATGGAGAAAGAGTCGGATTTCCCGCTTTAATCGCAGGTCTTTATATTTACACCTCTGTAAAGTTTATTTTAGATGAAATCTTATCTGAATACGAATAAAAATTAGCCTGTTTTGTTCAAAGCTTTTAAACAAAACAGGCTGTTTTTTTATTAAAGAGATATTCAACCTTTTTAACCAATAAAAAAACGCTCCACTACAATATGCGATGGGGAGCGTGTTAATTTATAAAAAAACAGTCCTCTTTCAAGGAGCCCAGATAGAATATTACATATTCACTTTAGGAAGTCAAGTGAATTATTCTTCCTCCTCTTCTTCTTCTTCCTCTTCATCATCATCTAAATCATAGTCCTTATCATCATCAAGAAGATCGTCATCGAATTCTTCGTCATCCTCAAATTCCTCTTCTTGAAGAGCTTCTAGGCTTTCATCCTCCTCTTCATCATCGTCGAGAAGGTCATCATCGTCCTCAAGGTCATAATCAAGTTCTTCCTCTTCCAAATCCACGAGCAAATCATCTTCGTCCTTAACCACTTTTTTCGCTTTCTTTTTCTTCTTCGGTTTAGTTGGCATGGCCACTTCCTCATCAATTTGATCAATAGGATACCATTCACGAAGTCCCCAGCGATTCTCACCAAGTGTCATAAATCTTCCATCTATATTTAAGTCCGTATAAAACTGTACCATTTTTTCTTGCATCTCATTTTGGGATAATCCTAGGTTGGCTCCCATTTCATCGAGTAGTTCTTGAAATGAAATTGCTTTCCCTTTCTCTTCAAAAATTTGAAAAGCAACCTCAATGAGTGACATTTCCTGTAATTCTTCCTTTGATTGTTGCAACATTGAAAATTCGCTCCCTTTATATATATTTGCAGTTTTTATTTACATACATCCACAGCAAGATCCTCTTCCCTTGCAAGTTTGATCGGATTCCAAAATGAACTCATATTATCCTGCTGGCTAAGTATCTGCGTTCTTCTTTATCTAGCTATTTTACGGCTTCTGTTTGCTATAAGTCAACATCGGCTCATCCTTCGCCGATTTCCTTTATCTCAGGCCAACAGGATGTTGGTTAGAACAGCGTTGCGCCAGGACGGCGCGCCCTTAGCCGTTCAACCTTTGATCCGAAATTTGTACGTCGCTGAACAGGCGCTTCCGCTTTTCTTTGTCCAGCTACAGCGCCTAGCGACTAGCAAATTTACGGCTTCTTCCTACGATAAGTCAACATCGGTTCGTCCTTCGTCCTCACCGTGTTTCCTTTATCTCGTCTGAAGCCTTTAAATTTGTACGTCGCTGAACAGGCGCTTCCGCTTTTCTCATTATAAACAAATTGATTTCATTTATGCTACTGTTTTTCCATTTATTATTGGTTTTTGTGATGATCGCCATTTTTTACTGAATTTTCCTTTTCTTCTTTTTCGGATGTGGAGTGGATTTTATGTACTAAAAAGAATAAAAAGATGGATCCAATCAGGAATGGGATGGCCCCTAGCGAGTTTTGATAAAGAAAAAAGCTGGCGACCAGGAATAGACTACCAACAATTATATTAAGCACCATTTTCATATATCCACATCCTGTTCATCGAGGTTTGTTCAGTAGCTTTTTTCATAAAAAACGTTAAAAAATAGATAGGGGGTCTTACCCCTATCTATTTTTACATATTTTGAAGACTTTTTCCTCTTATTTATTCTAGATTATGAGTGAGTCGGTACGCTTATGATGCTTTTTCATTTTTTGGTTTTCCGCAAACAGATCTTTCCAATAGTTCTGCGACATCATAGGTGCCAACATCATCTTCCACTTCTTTCGCTTTTGTGCCATCTGATAACATCGTTAAGCAGTAAGGACATCCTGAACTAATGATCGATGGGTTTACCTCTAACGCTTGTTCCGTGCGAGCGACATTTACACGTTGCCCCACATCTTCCTCCATCCACATTAACCCTCCTCCGGCTCCGCAACACATCCCGTTCTCACGGTTGCGATTCATTTCGACCAACGTAATTCCGGGTATGGCTTTTAAAATTTCGCGGGGAGGATCATACACCTCATTATAACGGCCAAGATAACAAGAATCGTGAAAGGTGATTTTTTCGTCTACTTTAAATTTTGGCTTTAAACGCCCTTCCTGGATCAGTTGGTAAAGGAGTTCCGTATGATGATACACCTCCGCCTGAAAGCCAAAATCAGGATACTCATTTTTAAATATATTATAAGCGTGTGGATCAATGGTCACTATTTTTTTAATCTGGTGTTTTTCGAATTCCTTGATATTGGCCGTGGCTAATTCTTGAAATAAAAATTCGTTTCCTAATCTACGTGGGGTGTCTCCAGAGTTTTTCTCTTTATTCCCAAGGATGGCAAATTTCACCTTTGCTTCATTCAATAGTTTTGCAAAGGCCAGGGCAATTTTTTGACTGCGGTTATCGAAAGCGCCCATGGAGCCAACCCAAAGCAGATAGTCAAATTCTTCTCCCGCCTTTTTCATTTCCTTTACAGTTGGTACATGAACATCTTCCCTGGCTTCTCTCCACATTTCCTTCTCTTTACGATTTAACCCCCAAGGATTTCCTTGCCTCTCAATATTTTGCATGGCACGCTGGGCATCTGGATTGACTTTTCCTTCTGTCAGCACAAGATAACGGCGCATATCGAGAATATGGCTTACATGGTTATTCATGACTGGACATTGATCTTCACAGTTACGACACGTCGTACAAGCCCACAATTCTTCTTCTGTAATAATATCGCCGATCATACTTGGATGATAGTCTACAGATGCGGCTGCTTCTTTTGCCCCTTTTCCCGTTCCTGCCTTCGCCAATTGATTCCCCAACGTTCCTGAAAAAGCATATGTCGGAACCCAAGGCTGCTTACTCGTTACAGCCGCCCCATAATTCGTGAGGTGGTCACGTAATTTGGTCATAATATCCATAGGCGATAAGGCTTTTCCAGTTGCAGATGCTGGACACATATTGGTACAGCGTCCACATTCGACACATGCATAGAGATCGACTAGTTGTAAGTCCGTAAACTCATCAATCTTTCCTACACCAAACGTTTCCTGTGTTTCGTCTTCAAAATCAATCGGTGATAATTTCTTACCTTCATCAGAATGGCTTAAATAAACATTGGCTGGCCCCGCAATCAAATGGGCATGTTTTGATTGGGGAACATAGACAAGAAAGGCAAGCAAAAGAATAAGGTGAATCCACCAAGCGATATAAAACGATACTGCCCCCACTATAGGATCCATCCAACTAAAAACTATGGCTATTCCCGAGGCAACAGGCTCTGTCCATGTTGCAGGCTCTTGATGCCATATGAAAGACATCGCATTTCCAAATAATACGGATAGCATAAGACCACCAATAAATAATAATACAAGGCCTGCATAAAAGCCTCTTTTCAATCTAGCTAACTTTTCAATATATCGACGATAAAAAGCACCCATAACAGCGATTAAAATAAGGAGTGTAACCATTTCTTGGAAGAATTTAAACCCAGGGTACAGCGGACCTAACGGAATATGTGAACCTGGGACAAGACCTTTCCAGATAAAATCAACCGCCCCAAATTGCACAAGAATAAATCCGTAAAAAAACACAACATGGATAAGACCACTCTTCTTATCTTTCAAAAGTTTCTTTTGACCGAAAACATTGTCACCAATTCTCTTCAGTCTCTGTTTCACATCACGATCGAACTCTGCTTTTTTTCCAAGTTTAATAAAAGCAATTCTTGTTTTCACAACATAGACAAAGAGATAAATGGCGTAAGCGGTTACAGACAGGAAAGCAATCCAATTCAGCCAAAACAACGCACTCATTCCTAGCACTCCCTTTTCGTATCTTAATGTATCCATCATATAAAATGAATGGTCATTCAGTCAATAGCAAAATAGACATCTCTAGATCTTTTAATTGGTTTTTATCCAAAGTATGTTGGATCAAACTACTTTATTCCTAGAATGGCAAATTGTTAGCCGGTATATCTAAGCCAAGAACAAAAGCGTAAGCGCCCGTTTAGCGACGTACAAACTTGGATAATAAGGCTGAACGGCTAAAATCGCGCCGTCCTGGCGGCAGACTCAATCGCGACGTCCTGTCGCTTCGTCTGCACTAGTACATCCTTGTACGTCGCAACGCCGTTCTGACCAACATCCTGTTGGCCTGAGATAAAGGAAACACGATGAACCACGAAAAGCGGAAGGCGGCTGCTTAGGGGCGACAAGCAAATGTTCCTGAACCTAGGAAGGGCGGTTTTCCCTTCATAGGTTCAGGGTTATTTGACCTCGAGCCCCTGCCGCCTGTAGCTAGACACCGAAGGGTGAATCGATGTTGACTTATCGTAGGAAGGCACCGAAAGTTTGCTAGTCGCTGGGCGCTGGAGCTGGATGTCAAACCGCAACGTAAACAGTTATCCACAAGTCGAGAATTTTATAATTTCCTAGACCAAAAAAAGCAATTACCTACTTTGGTAAGTAATTGCTTTCGGTTGAAATTTTGTCATGAGGCCTATCCATAACTCTAAAATGAACCAGAGCGATGGATGGAATCTATTTGTCGCTTAATCCCATTATGTAAAATCACACGCAAGTCACTCGGATCTACAGACTGTCCATTTTGCGAAGCAGCTATGATAAACTGCCCTTCATTTTCCCCTAATAGTAGCGTTTTAATTTCACTAACCGCCATTACCGCTCGTACATAACCTTCATTTGACAGGAAGCCATTTACAAAAATGGCATGGTGGAAAAGATGCTTGTCGGAATCCGCCCAGGTCACAATAAAATTCTTTTCATATGTGCCATATTGAAAATCTTTAGAGGACAAGCCTTCTGCTAGCTTGAATTGGCTTTCCCACCCGCTTCTTCCATCCGAGCCCCTTATTTTCAAAGGAATAGGAGATTGGATAAAAAGTGTACCTTCTTTAAGTTGTATGCACTTTTCGTCGATGACCGCTCTATCTTCCCTTCTCCATTCATCTGGAAGCAAAACCATTTGCGGCTTGGGCATTTTAGGATGGTCCTGCATTTCCACCTTTGTTTGATAAACCGCTTCGATCGATTGCTTTTGGATCACTTCTTCCCCATTTCCAATCATATGAACTTCTCCCTTATTCAGCAAAAGCAAGCGATCGCAATAGAGACTGGCAATATTCAAATCATGAAAAATAGAGATGACCGTGAGCTCCTTTTCCCTTAACCATCTTATTAACTGGTCTAATAATTCTTTTTGAAAAGAAAGGTCCAAGTGGTTGGTCGGCTCATCCAATAATAAAATTTCTGGTTTTTGCGCTAAAGCTTGCGCAAGAAAAACACGTTGTCGTTCTCCTCCCGAAAGTGTCTGCAATAATTGGTTTTGAAAGGATTGTACGCCGGTTGCCATCATCGCCTCTTCAATTATTTTTTTATCTTCTTCACGATTAGTCTGAAATAAACCTTTTTGATGAGCATAGCGGCCTAATGCCACTGTTTCCTTCACTGTATAGGCAAAAGCTTCTGACTGAACCTGGGGCAGCACAGCCATTTTTTGAGCTAACTGTTTTGCGGAAAAATAACGAAGGGGCTTGTTTTGCAGAAGAATTTCTCCTTGCTCTGGTTGCAATAAACCGCTTATCATTTTTAATAAGGTCGTTTTTCCACTTCCATTCGGACCAAGTATACCAAAAAGTTCCCCTTTCTCAACTGAAAAGGAAAGATCCTTTAGCACTTGCCGTCCAGGATAACCTCCTGAGACACGATTAATTTGCAGCATCATCATCCTCTACCTTTCAATCTTCGTCTCATCAGTATTACAGCAAAAACGGGTGCGCCTATTAAAGCGGTAATGACACCAATTGGAAGCTCTGCCGGTTGAATGACGGTTCTGGCTACTAAATCAGCTAAGATCAGAAAACCCGCTCCCACAAACGTCGATAAAGGGAGTAAGTGTTTGTGATCAGGACCCCATAATAATCTTGTTAAATGAGGAATCACCAAACCAACAAAACCAATTGTTCCTGAAACAGCGACAGCCGCTCCTGTCAAAAGAGAACCGGCTATTAAGACGATTTGCTTTCGTTTTTGCACATTTACCCCCAAATGTTGCGCTTGTTCTTCCCCAAATGACATGGCATTCAATTCTCGCGTATTCAGTACTAATAGAAAAGCCCCGATTAGGAAAAAAGGAAGGATGATCCACACGTAATTCCACCCCCGCATCGAGACACTTCCCAACAACCAGCCAATAATTTGCCGTAATTCCTGACCAGACAAAGCAATAATCAAGGACAGAAAGGCCCCCAAAAAAGAACTGAAAATGATTCCCGTTAAAATAATCGTCTCTACTTTCATGCTAGGCTCAATCTTTTTAGCGAAAAATAACACGATAAAAATGGTGATAAATGCCGCCATGATACTAGCAATCGGTAAAGTCAATAAGCCCAAGATGGGAAGGCTAAGTTGAAAAAATATCACGATCACTGCCCCGACAGAAGCCCCCGAAGATACGCCTAATGTATATGGATCTGCCAATGGATTCCTGAGTAGCCCTTGAAAAGCAGCACCAGCTAAAGACAGCGAAGCCCCGACAAGCCCTGCTAACATAACGCGTGGCAAGCGGATATTCACCACGATATTATCAAGCATGGGGTCCGTTTGAAATGAAAGAGGAAGAAGATGATTGCCAAAAATCGCAACCATCTCCTTAAAAGAAACCTGCACCGTTCCAACCCCTACTCCTAGAAAAACCGTAATCAGCAAAAAGCCAATCGTAAGGCTATATGAAACGCTTGGCTTATTCACCGTATACTTCTGGATAAATGGCTTTAGCAAGCTCCTCTACTCCTTCAATGATACGTGGCCCCGAGCGGCTCACAAGATCTTCGTCCACTTGATACACTTGAGTTTCTTTAACCGCTGTGACGTCTTTCCAAGCAGCCCGCTGTAACACCTGATCAACTGCATCTTCAATATAACTATAATTCACAATGATCACATCTGGGTTACTCTTAATAACGGCTTCCTCATTTAAAGTGGGATATCCTTCTTCCTCCACTATATTTTCGGCATGAATGGCCTCCAACATTTCATTCATAAACGTTCCTGTTCCAGCTGCATAGATTTCCGGGGCAGGCGAAATTTCAACGAAGACTGTTTTTTTCTGGTCATCTGTAATCTTTGTTGCTTTCTCTGTAATATCTGCTAATTTCGCTTGCATATTCTCTACAATTCCACTAGCTTCATCTTTTTTCCCGAGGGCTTTCCCAATGGTTTCAATTGTTTGGTACACTGCTTCAAAACTTTGTGCGTCATCAATCACGAGTACCGTTACCCCACTATCTTCTAATTGCTTTAGTCCACCTTCCCATGTTGAAAGGTTAGAACCATGAGCAAGAACAAGATCAGGTTTGAGCGCAAGTACCTTCTCTACATTTAATTCAAAGTTAGCGGCCACTTTTTCAATTTCATTCACTTCTTCAGGATAATTATCATATTCGGTAGACGCGCCGACCACGTCATTTCCTTTTCCTAAAGCAAACACGATCTCCGTATTACTTGGCATTAAGGAAACAATCCGTTTTGGTTCCTCTTTAATCTCAACTTCTTTCCCAGTAGCATCTTTAATCGTAACTGGAAAGGTAGCTTCTTCTCCTGATGATGACTCCTCCGTTACCCGGTTTTTATTCACTTCTGGTTGATTTGTGTTAGGATCTGCATTTGCTCCACAACCAGTCAATAACGTAAATAACAGCCCTATTATCGCGATTAGAGTGATGTTCCACTTTTTCATGTGACTTCCTCCATATAAAAATATTAAAAAACACTGCGTTACTTATGTAGTCCCTACTCAACCAGATTATACATCTTTTTTTATCAATCGACATCTTTTTCATGTAGAAAAGGGAATAATAGACCTAAGGGGGACTTGCAATGGGTTGGATTATCGGAATAATACTTATCATACCTATCCTATTACTACTCGCATATATGAACTTTCATCTTGGCAAACGAGTACATGCCAAGCAATACAAAGAAAATAAATATCCAGATCGCCAAGGCCAAATACAACTGATCACAAGTGGAATGGAGTTATTCCAGTCCTATTTTGAGGATTTAAAGCAAGCCCAATCCTCCATTCAAATTCAATTTTATATTGTGAAAAATGATCTATTAAGTCAGACTCTTTTTACCGTTTTAGAGGAACAAGCCAAAAGAGGGGTTAAAATTCATGTCCTGCTTGATTGGCTTGGAAGTCGAACGGTTCCACGCAAATGGATTAAGAATGCGCAACAACATGGCATTGAATTTGCATTTTGTCATAAACCAAAATGGCTTTTCCTTTTTTTCTCCCTTCAACAACGAAACCATCGAAAAACGACGATTATTGACGGGAAAATAAGTTATTTAGGGGGATACAATGTTGGGATGGAATATATTGACCAAGACCCCAAACTATCCCCTTGGCGCGACTACCATATTCGGATTCAAGGAAAGGGAGTATTTGATTTACAACAGGAATTTAGATTGGACTGGAAGAGGGCTACAGGCAAAAATATTCAAGTAAAAGAAAAGAATTTTTCTCATGAAGGGGAATTAAAATATCAAATCTTCCCTTCTGAAGGCGTAGATTTAGATAAAAAATGGGTCCAGCTCATACAAAAGGCCAATCATACCATTGTCATTGGCACACCCTACTTTATCCCGCCTAAAAATCTTTTTTCAGAACTAACAAACGCTCTAAAAAGAGGGGTACAACTAAAATTGCTCGTCCCCAATACATCCGATCACCCGATTGTAAAAGAAGCTTCTTTTTGGTATTTACGGCGGCTCCTTTCCTTAGGTGGCTCGGTTTATCAATTTGAAAAGGGCTTTTTCCATGCAAAGATTGTAATTATTGATAGTCAACTATGTAGCATTGGCACTGCTAATTTTGATTATCGCAGTTTTTTTCTAAATAATGAGATGACCTGTTTCATTTACGATAAAACCTTTATCACGCACGCGGAGGACACGGTGGAAAAGGATATTCAGCAATCAGAAACTCTCTCCCTTCATAACCTCAAGCAAGTAGGCTGGTTCGTTCGCGTGAAGGAAGGAATTGGTTGGCTAGTAAAAGGATTGCTGTGACCTTTATCTCTCCCCATCTAGAATTCACTGGAATTCGCATTTTTAAAAGCCTAGACGAACATACTGTCTGGGCTTTTACTTTATCGAAGAAGAATGAATATTTGGCTAGTATTTGGATCTAGCTCCAGCGCCCAGCGACTAGCAAACTTTCGGTGCCTTCCTACGATAAGTCAACATCGATTCACCCTTCGGGTTCATCGTGTTTCCTTTATCTCGTTAGGCCCCTAAAAAGTTTGTACGTCGCTAAACGGGCGCTTGCGCTTTTCTTATTACATTTTTTCCGGGGCTGAAACGCCAATAAGGGCTAAGGCGTTCTTCAGTGTAATCTGTACAGCTTTGACAAGTGCTAATCTTGCCGCTGTTTCTTGTTTATTTTCTTCATTCAATACCTTTTCGGCATTATAAAAACTATGGAAGGCAGAGGCTAACTCATAGATATAATGGGTAACACGATGAGGCATTCTCTTTTCAGCCGCATCTGCAACCATTTGCGGAAACTCCCCAAGCTGTTTTAATAATTGAATCGCCTTTTCACTTACAAGGGTATCAACAGGAGTATCTTCGTCGAATGTAAAACCTTTCTCATCAGCAGCGCGAAGGATGCTGCAAATACGAGCATGCGCATACTGGGCGTAATAAACAGGGTTCTCATTGGATTCAGCGACAGCCAAATCCAGGTCAAAATCCAAATGCGTGTCCGCACTTCTCATTGTAAAGAAATAGCGAGTAGCATCCAAACCAACTTCTTCCACCAAATCACGCATTGTGACAGCTTTTCCTGTCCGCTTACTCATCTTCATTTTTTCGCCATCTTTATATAGCTGAACAAGTTGGATAATTTCTACTTCAAGTCGACTTGGTTCATACCCTAATGCTTCAATCGCTGCCTTCATACGGGGGATATAACCATGATGGTCTGCTCCCCAAATATTGATAAGCTGGTCATATCCACGAGCTAGCTTATCTAAGTGATAGGCGATATCTGGCATCAAATACGTATAACTACCATCCTTTTTGATCAACACTCGATCTTTATCGTCACCAAAGGCAGTGGACTGAAACCATGTAGCTCCGTCTTTTTCATAAATAAAGCCTTTTTCCTTTAATTGCTCTAAAGCAGGTAAGATCTTTCCATTTTCATACAAGGACGTTTCCGAATACCAGACATCAAACTTCACTCGAAAATCTTCTAGATCCTTTTTCAGTTTAGCGAGTTCATATTCTAAGCCATATTGACGAAAAATATCAAAGCGTTCTTTCTCATCCATTTGCACATATTGCTGACCTTTTTCTGCTGCTAACTTTTTACCAAGCTCAATAATATCCTTCCCATGATAGCCATCCTCTGGCATCTCCTTATCCAAACCTAATGCTTGAAAATAACGCGCTTCTACAGAATAGGCTAAATTATTAATTTGATTCCCTGCATCATTGATGTAATATTCTCGCGTCACTTCGTAGCCAGCCTTTTCGAAAATATTACATAGTGAATCTCCAACTGCCGCTCCGCGAGCATGGCCAAGATGCAAGTCTCCTGTAGGGTTTGCCGAGACAAACTCAACTTGAACGCTCTGACCTTTCCCAGCTTGAGAGGATCCATATTCATCCTTTTGCTTTAGAATAACCGGCAGAATTTTTGTTAAATAGCTGTTATCCATGTAAAAATTAATAAATCCTGGACCGGCAATTTCTACTTTCTCAATGGAAGCTTTTGAGCGGTCGAAATGAGCTGAAATCTCCTCCGCAATCATTCTTGGCGCCTTTTTCGCAATTCTCGCTAATTGCATCGCCATGTTCGTTGAATAATCGCCATGTGCTTGGTCCTTCGGGGTTTCGATCATCACCTCTGGCAACTGCTCTGCTTCAGCAAGACCTGCTTTTAACACAGCCGCCTGAACTTCTTTTTTTAAATTCTCCTGCATCTGTTCCACAATGTTCATTTGTTTACTTCGTCCTCCTTATACACAATCTCCATCTCGTAAAAACCCGCTAATGTATCTTGCATTGAAAGTTCATAAGCTAAATGTAATCTACCGTCACAATGGTCATTTGTCTCATGATGTACAAACTGTTTTGTGTCTGTTGTTAAAAATAAGGTACCTAGCTCACTCTCGTGTGAACCTCTTTTTTGTTCATTCAATTTAAAATTCAAACGCATTTTCAATAAGCCTGTTCGTAAGATGAATGCTTCATCCTTCGTGATTTTTACAACCGTATGGATCGTTCCTTGTTCTTGTACTTCATCATATTTTAAATAAATTGTATCACCTTTTTGATAATGACGTCCAAAAACTGTGAGTTCATAGGCTTCCTCATCTTGATCCAGTTTGATTTTGGTCGTTAGGTGAATCTTTATGGGTGTTTGTGTGTCAATTAGCAAAGAAAGCACAACCTTTACGTTCTATACAGTTTAAGTAACAGAAACTAGCTAGGCTGGAAAAACATCCTTATCTAATCCTGTTTTTCATGTAATTAGTAACTTTTCTATTATAAGAAAATTTCGGATGAAAGTCCATTATACTCACGGCATAGAATTTGCAAAAAAATCCCTTTTTCATGAATAAAACTGGGAAGCTTTCCTCATACTGGTTGATAGGAGATTACTAGAATACAGGAGGTGGGTTTATGGAGGCAGAAATAAAATTAAAGAAAAAGTGGAGAAATATTCGTTTGCTGTCCTATATTGCCTTGTTGATGATCGGCCTTATTTTTATTCTGTTCATTTCTTTTGTTATTTATCTTAAAATACTTGGGCCTCCACCCTTAGCCATCCCTCAGTCAACATTATATTACACTGCAGATGAAACGGTTTTTGGTGAGAGTCACAATGGGGAACGAAGATATTGGGTCGACATTCAGGAGATTTCCCCTGCTGCCATTCAAGCGACCCTTTCCATTGAGGATCAAACCTTCTATCAACATCATGGTTTTGACTTTAAACGAATCGGGGGGGCGATTTTAGCCAATATACAGGCGGGACAAAAAACGCAAGGAGCCAGTACAATTACGCAACAATATGCCCGCAATCTTTTTTTAACGATGGATAAAACATGGAGAAGAAAAATATCAGAAGCGATTTATGCGGCACGCTTAGAGTTCCATTATGATAAAGAGCAAATTTTAGAAGGTTATTTAAATACGATTAACTTTGGGCATGGAGCTTACGGGATTGAGTCTGCCAGTCAATTCTATTATGGAAAGAGTGCAAAAGATTTAACTCTAGCAGAAGCTTCTCTACTTATGGGAATTCCGAAAGGACCGAGCATCTATTCACCATTAAAATCAGAAGAAAAAGCGAAAAAACGACAAAAACTTATTTTAGATGCGATGCAAGAAAATGGGTATATTCAAGCTGAAGAGGAAAAAGGAGCGCTAGCGGAAGAAATAACTTTGGTAGGCAAACATCCACATCATCGAGCCGATATGGCTCCCTATTTTTATGATATGGTCCAAAAAGAATTAAAAACGACGGTTGGATTAGATGAAAGAGTGATCGCTTTAGGCGGTCTGCAAGTATATACCACTTTGGATGCCGAACAACAGAAAATAGCGGAAGAAGTCGTTGAAAAGGTGATTCCTGATTCATCCGATATTCAAGTGGGTTTTGCTGCGATGGATCCGCAAACCGGATTTGTTACAGCTATGGTGGGTGGAAGAAATTATGATGAAAGTCCATTTAATCGAGCATCCCAAGCGATTCGGCAACCAGGATCAACGATTAAACCGTTTCTATATTATGCTGCCTTAGAGCATGGCTTTACGCCTGCCACTCAACTTCGTAGTGAAAAGACTACTTTTGAATTTGATCATGGAAATTCCGAGTATACTCCCCATAATTTTAATAACAAGTACGCGGATGATGAAATTACGATGGCGCAAGCACTTGCTTTATCGGATAATATTTATGCCGTGAAGACACATCTCTTTTTAGGGGAAGAAGTCCTTGCCAATACCGTTAAAAACTTTGGCATTCAATCTGAAATGAAGCCAGTGCCTTCTTTGGCTTTAGGAACATCTGGATTAAGAGTAACAGAGCTCCTCAATGGTTATAGTATGTTTGCCAATGGCGGGAAAAAGGTGGAACCGACTTTTATTAAAAGGGTAGAAGACCGAAATGGAAAAGTACTTTATAAGGCGAAGCCTAACCAAGAACAAGTGTTAAATCCGCAATTGGCATTTATCATGAGCCATATGATGATGGGTACATTCGACCATCGTTTAAACGGATATGCCTCCGTGACAGGAGCCTCTTTGATAGGAAAAATGAGTCGGGATTATGCTGGAAAATCAGGATCTACGAATACAGATTACTGGATGGCTGGTTTTACCCCCGGATTGGCCTCCGTCGTTTGGACGGGCTATGACCAAGGAGATGAGATTACACTAACAGCCGATAAATTATACGCCAAAAACATTTGGCTTCAATTTATGGAACAATCCATTGACCAACAATCGGAAGAACAACATGTCTTCAAACCACCCTCTGGTGTAGAAGCTGTGCCTATGGATCCGGAAAATGGTCTATGGGCAACCGATATGTGTCCAACCTTCAGGCTTACCTACTTCCTTAAAGGAACCGCACCAGGAGATTTTTGCACGGAACATCTTTTGGGTCTTTAAGTGCCTGGCACGCCCAATATTCTAACAAAACAACCTCGAGGTGTGCGGCCTCGAGGTTGTTTGGCGTAAGCGGCTAAAGACTTCCGCTTTTCTGTGTCCAGCTGCAGGCGGTAGGGGCTCGAGGTCAAATAACCTGGAACCTCGGAAGGAAAAGATCACCCTTCCGTGTTTCCAGAACATTTGCTTGTCGCCCCTAGACAACCGCCTTCCGCTTTTCTGTGTCCTAGTTTGCTGTGCAAACTATATGTTAGTTTACTGATTTTTGTCAAAATCGGCAAGGAAAATGATTGGAACCTTTGAAATGATTATTTTGCACTTTATATGCTTATGTTTATCCTTTTTTAAAGAAAAGCGCTTTTCACGTCTTCTTCCGTTCGCTCCCATATCCCGCTATCATATTCTTTTAAAAATTTCCCTAGTTTGAGTCTCGACTCTTCGTCCATATGCTCCACGATAATATGTCCTTTCATCGCCTTATCCATGTAATTGACGTGTTGTGGCATTGATTTATATCCTCTACGAGCAGGTCGATTGATATATAATTCACAGGCAGACACTCCTGAATAATAAGGCCCCTCAGGTTTCCGCTCTAACACTACCCAGATCACCCAATATTTTTTCGTATCTTCTTCAGGATATTGGGAGAGTAATTCCTCTAATGATTTAACATATCTTACCCCACGTTCCGTCTTACTACGTGCATGCATAACCTGAGGATCAATCCAAACCTCTCCTTCTGCGACATCAATCAATAAAGGTGTCACATTTTCTAAACTAAGTGACCCCACGCCATATCCTTTATGCCCATCAACAGGATCGTTTTTTAAAATATTAAATTCAACTTTGCGCTTATTCGGCTCCATCATCTAAACCTCCTATAAAAATGTCGAAAACATCCGTTGGATACTTTGAATGAAAAAGGGAATGGCCGTATTAATAATCGGATAGATCGTATATCTCCCTAACGGCGTAATCACTAAAATTATGAAAATAAGAGCGCCAAATGATTCGTATTGCGTCATCTTCGCTCGCACTCTCGTTGGTAAAAGATCTTCTAAAATTCGATACCCATCTAAAGGTGGGAGGGGTAGTAAATTAAAAACAAATAATAGTACATTAAAATAAATAAACAGATTAAAAAATTGAATCACGAGTGGATGCAAAGATCCGGCAACTCCTGTTGCAACAAATATGTAGAAAATACCCGTGCCGATAATCGCGAGGATAAAATTACTGATCGGTCCCATCAGAGAGACAAAAATTCCACCTACCCGCGGATTTTTAAAATGATAACGATTAACAGGTACAGGCCGGGCCCAACCAAAGCCAGCAATTAAAATCAATAATGTTCCAATTGGGTCTAAGTGCTGAATCGGATTAAGTGTTAATCTTCCCTGCTCCTTCGCCGTATTGTCCCCCAATTTATAAGCTGTAAAAGCATGGGCAAACTCATGGACAGTAAAAGCTATCAATAAAACCACCACAATCAGTGGCAATTGTTCTAATGGAAATCGCAAAAAACTTTCTAGAAATCTTTCCACATATCCAACTCCTCATTATTAAGAATATCTACGCTTATTACATATTATACAAAAATTTCGGATAAACCTCATTCAATCTGTTCTAAGTATTGCTTCAACTTCACAAAAGGAATACACTTTTAGTTGTACATAACTTGATGGAGAGGTGATGGAAATGCCTTATGTGACAGTAAAAATGCTTGAGGGCCGAACTGAAGAACAAAAAAAGGCCCTTGTTGATAAGGTTACAGCCGCTGTAAGTGAGACCGTAGACGCCCCTAAAGAAAAAATTGTCGTCTTTATCGAGGAAATGAGCAAAAATCATTATGCAGTTGGCGGAAAACGCTTAAGTGATGACTAAGAAAAGCGCAAGCGCCCGTTTAGCGACGTACAAACTTTTTAGGGACCTGACGAGATAAAGGAAACACGATGAACCCGAAGGGTGAATCGATGTTGACTTATCGTAGGAAGGCACCGAAAGTTTGCTAGTCGCTGGACGCTGGAGCTAGACAACATCAACACTCAGTCTTAAAGCAATCCTAAGGAGAAAATTATGCTTTCTACCCTTTTTAACACGAAGACAGCAGTCCGATTTGATGGAGTCCTGCTGTCTTTCTTATCTATAACTAAAAAGGCTAATTTTTTTCGTCGCAAGGAGTTTTTGTCTTTCTTAACATTGCGATATACTGATAAGCTTCCTCAATTTCCTCACTTGTGTACCCTTGTTTTGGCTTTAGTGTCTGGATTTTCTCCTCGACCTCTTCACGCGGATCTTGTTCAAAATAAAGCACCGTTGACACGAGTTCAAGAAAACGGGCGCTTTGCTCATTCATATTGGTCAAGCACTCTTTTAATTTTGGAACTTCTATAGCGTATTCTTCTAAAAATTCACTACCCTCTGCGGTGATTCTATATTTATATTGAGAATATCCACCTTTGTCTTCTTTCGTTTCATCCAAAAATCCAAAATTACATAATTCCTCAACGCGCAAGCTCAATTCTTCAGAATACGGTCCATAAAAGTGGAATTCAAATTTTTCCTGAAAAGGAAAGCCCAATTTCTTCGCTATGTAGATCATTTTCTGTAATTTTTTTCGTCCTGTTACTTCCCCAGATAAGGCAAATACATTCATTAATCTTTGATGATCATTCAGCATGGCAAACGAATCAACTCCTGGTTCAATTATTCAAAGTTTCCTACAAAGGATGTTCAAAAAGTCCGGTAAAAATGACACTTCGAATTTCTTCGTTGGCTTGTTTCTGTGCTGCTCATGTATTTAAAAGCATACATTCCGCTGCTCGAAACTGCACCGCCTCGAACTTCTTGGTCCTTTTTATCCTCCTTTTTGAACCTGCAATTTTAGTGTTTCTCTAAGATGGACAAAATTTGCTGCTTCACTTCTCGATGCTTCGAATCATCTAGAAGCAGTTCACGTGGATAATATAATTTATGATCTGTCCGTCGTTTGCCGGATATCGCTTCAACAATGGCAGATTCTCGAGATAATTCATGTCGCTCCTGATTTGGCATTAATAAATGGATCGGGAGACGTTCCTCTTCCTCACCAGGCCGATAAAAATCATACGGCAAATCGGATGAGGAATCAACAGCCAAATAATAGTCAGGATCAATTTCCGCTTTTTTAAAAAGCTCTTCTAACTGTCCAAGCAGTTTATATTGTTTTGACGGGTCAAACTCCACATATTTAAATAATTTCCGATTCATAAATCGGGAGCATAGATCTTGTAAAATGACGTCTTCCTCTTCTTCCCACATTTGGAAATAATAAAGGATCACAGGCTCATCTAATTTTAAGTAATCCTCTAAACTTATTTTTTCTTCAAATAAGGAAATAAAATGAGTAGGGTAATATTTGAATTGATAAGCATCTTGGTATAAAGCTTTTGCTCGTTGTAATATCTTGGTCAAGATCACTTCAGCACTGCGCGTAACCGGGTGAAAATACACTTGCCAATACATTTGATAGCGACTCATAATATAATCTTCTACAGCATGCATACCGGTCGCTTTAAAGACAACTTGATCTTCTGTTGGCCGCATGACCCGCATGATTCGTTCCATATCAAAATGCCCGTAGCTTACGCCCGTAAAATAAGCATCCCGCTGCAGATAGTCCATACGATCAGCATCAATTTGACTGGAAATCAAACTGACAACAAGCTTATCTGGATAGGTTTTCCCGATAACATCAGCGACTTTTTGCGGAAAATCGGCTCCTACTTTATGTAAAACAGCGTGAACCTCTGTATCACCCAAAATAATGTTCCTTGTAAACTGTTCATGATCCGTATGATACACTTTCTCGAATGAATGTGAGAATGGCCCATGGCCAAGATCATGCAAAAGCGCCGCACATAAGGAAAGAAGCCTTTCATTTTCGTTCCACTCTGGACGTCCTTGAAAGACATCATCGACAATTCTACGTACAATTTCATATACCCCAAGTGAATGATTAAAACGACTATGTTCTGCCCCATGAAAGGTTAAATAAGTCGTCCCCAACTGTTTAATTCGTCTTAAACGTTGAAATTCTTTTGTTCCGATCAAGTCCCAAATAATTTGATCTTGTACATGAACATAGCGATGAACAGGGTCTTTAAATACTTTTTCTTCACTTAATTTTAAATTGGAATGATCCATTGTCTGGCCCTCTTCCTATCTATCATAATTTTATTATAGCGGCTTTACAGACTTATATAAAGCATCGATTTCCTATCAACTTATGTTTAAAGGCATTCAATAAAATTGAAATTAAAGGATGTAGCCGTGTTATTTGCTCAGATTTTCAAGCGATTTTTCATTAAATCCTACACGTATTACAACTATTTACCATAATTTATCATAATTGTTTTTTATTTTGGTATAAAAATGATTTGACCTGTCCATGATAGTACTAATCAAAAAAGTTAGCATTTGTTTAATCTAACAGAAATGAAGTTAGCCAATCTGATTGTAGCTTTGCCTGCTTCAACTTACAAATGCTTAAAAGAAGATGTTCAAAAAGGAAAAATTATTCTGGGAGAAAAAATTAGGAGATGATGAGAATGAAAACAAGACAAGACGCATGGACAGAAGAGAATGATTTATTACTAGCGGAAACGGTGTTAAGGCATGTTCGCGAAGGAAGTACACAGTTAAATGCTTTTGAAGAAGTGGGAGACAAATTAAATCGTACCTCTGCTGCATGTGGATTTAGGTGGAATGCCGTGGTTCGGCACCAATATGAAAAGGCCCTGGATTTAGCTAAAAAGCAGCGGAAGCAACGACACCGCATTATGGGGAAAGAGCAAGGTGGTAAAAAGAAATTACTTTATCAGCCACCAATGACACTTCTCGACGAGGCTGATATGGAAATGGATGAAGCATTTGAAATCTTAAATAGTGCGACGATGAAATCAGAGTCTACTAACTTCCAAGGAAACCTTTTACCCGCACCAGTTGAACCAACTGGCGATATGAATATGCAAAAAGTCATTTCTTACTTACAAAATTTGCAAAACTCAGACATCCAACAAGAGATCTTGCAAAGAGAGAATGAAAGATTGAAAAAACAAATCCGTGATTTAGAGGCCGAAAACAATTCTCTCCAAAAGCAAGTTGCAAAATTGGAGGACAACTCCGTCACAATGCAGGAAGACTATGAGACCCTCATGAAAATATTAAATCGCGCTCGAAAACTCGTTCTATTTGACGAAGAAGAAACTCCCCCCACATCCTTTAAAATGGATCGAAACGGCAACCTAGAAAAAATGGCGGAGTGACAAGAAAAGCGGAGGCGACTGTTTAGCTGCGTACAAACTTTTTAGGGGCCTGACGAGATAAAGGAAACACAACGAGCCAGAGGCGAGTTGATGTTGACTTATCGTAGGAAGGCACCGAAAGTTTGCTAGCAGCTAGGAGCCGGAGCTAGACACTAGAAAAGCGGAAGTGCCTGTTCAGCGACGTACAAACTTGATGAGTAAGGATGAACGGCCAAACTATGGATCAAAGGCTAAATACGCGCCGTCCTGGCGCAACGCCTTTGTGACCCACATCCTGTGGGCCACCGTCCTGTGGCAACGCCGTTCTAGCCCACATCCCGTGGGCCTGATTATGTATAACTGTTTTTATAATATAGATGTAAAAATAGAGCCGTGACTCCCCCTGTCTCGGCTCTATTTTTCTATAACGATCTGTTCATTCCGCCTGATCATTCGCTCATAATATTCTTGGAACCATTCCAATTCCACGCCATGAAGTTGATCCATAAATAGTTTGTCACACTTACCATTCATGACATGAAGAAATCTTTGCATAACGGATTGAATTGAAAATTCTACTCCTAATAATTCTGATATCGAAGCCATTACATTTACCCGGATATCTGGAAACACAAACTTTGTAGATACTTGATACTGAGCACGTTCGTAAAATTCTTTTACGAGTGCGGCCCGTTTAGTACCACTTCCTGATACGCAAAGATAGATTTGCACGGCCACGGCTTTTCGAATTCTCCGTTGGGAAATGCCGGCGAATTTTTTTCCATTGATGCTGAGATCATAGCTTCCAGGGCAATAGGAACCGACAATTTCTCGCGCCTCAATGTCACAATCCAAATCAGCAAACATCAACTTTACAAGTTCCCACATGGCATCATACCCTCGGTTAATATCAATCCCCTTCTCCGTATCTGGGAAAATTAAGGATAGATTTAACACACCTTCATCTAATGCCACTGCCAATCCCCCGGAATTACGGACAATTCCTTTGTAATTTTTTTCTTCCAAAAATCGCAGCCCTGCATGTAGATCCGGAAGTTTTGTATCTTGGATTCCTAATACTAAAGTGGGCGGATGGACCCATGCACGCAGGGTCGGGGGAGATTCCCCACTCCCCACTGACCTGCACAAAGTATCATCCATGGCGAACGATTGAATCGCATGAAAATACGGATTATATCCCGATTGATCTATAAACCGCCATTCCTTTTGTCTTAATAACTCTGACATTCTTTTTCTCCTACTAGTTTTTCTCCATGGATTGGATAGCTGTAACAAGCGCTAAATTATAGACATCTTCTTCACTACATCCGCGAGAGAGGTCATTGACTGGTGAATTCAGCCCTTGCAAAATCGGACCGACTGCCTCAAAGCCACCTAAACGTTGAGCAATTTTGTAGCCAATATTACCAGCTTCAAGACTTGGGAAAACAAATACGGTCGCATCTCCTTGAAGTGGAGAATCTGGCGCCTTTTTATTGGAAACAGAAGGAACAATCGCAGCGTCAAATTGGATTTCCCCATCAATCACAAGCGCAGGGTCCATTTCTTTTGCCAACCGTAAAGCTTCTTCTACTTTTTTCGTTTCATCCGAAACAGCGGAGCCTTTTGTAGAAAAGCTGAGCAAAGCAACACGTGGATCGACATCAAACATTTTAGCCGTTTTGGCACTCTCTACTGCAATTTCGGCTAAATCTTGTGAATTCGGAGCAATATTGATAGCACAATCAGCAAATACATATTTTTCATCGTCCCTTACCATCACAAAAACACCAGAAGTTTTGCTTAATCCTGGCTTCATTTTAATAATCTGTAAAGCAGGTCTTACTGTATCTGCTGTTGAATGGGCAGCACCACTTACCAAACCATCCGCTTTGCCCATGTAAACCAACATCGTGCCAAAATAATTTTCATCTTGCAATAATTTCTTAGCATCTTCCTCTGTTGCTTTTCCCTTTCTACGTTCCACAAATGCTGCAATCATTTGATCGATTTCAATATAATTTTTCGGATCATAGATCTCCATACGATCTAAAGAAATCTTATGTTCTTTTGCTTTATTTTGAATTTCAATCATATCACCAATTAAAACAGGAGTAAGAACTTCCTCCGAAGCGAGACGTCCCGCAGCAACTAAAACTCGAGCATCCAATGCTTCTGGAAATACGATCTTTCTGTCCCATCCTTGTACTTTTCTTTTCAATTCGTGAAATAAACCATTATTTGATTGGTTCATTATAAAATCCTCCTTCATTTATACCAAAAACTCATTCATACCTAGCATATACCTTTTTACTTAGAAACACATAATGATATGTATATTCTTGTCGTTTTTTCTACATTTATGATTGGAAACTGAATACTTGGAAAAACTATGATATAGTTTGAATAAGTATAAATAAGATATTTTACATATAGGAGTGGATCAAATGAGTGAAGCGGTAGTCACATTAGATGGTTGGTATACACTTCAAGATTTTAGAAAAATAGATTGGGCTTCATGGAAATTACTTTCAAATGATGAGCGCCAGGCCGCGATCCAGGAATTCCAGCAATTTTTGGATAAATTGAATGAAGTACAGGATCATAAAGAAGGAAGTAATACTCTTTATAGCATTTTGGGTCACAAGGCTGACTTTATGTTTATGGTATTAAGACCCACGTTAGAAGAATTAAATGAGATTGAGAATGAGTTTAATAAATTAACAATCACAGAATTTACCATTCCTACTTATTCTTACCTCTCTGTTGTGGAATTAAGTAATTACTTGGCTAAGGATTCTGATGAAGACCCTTATCAAAACCCTTATGTCCGCGGTCGACTCTATCCAATATTGCCTAAGACACAGCATGTTTGCTTCTATCCAATGGATAAACGCCGCGAGGGAAATGATAACTGGTACATGCTGCCAATGGAGGAAAGAAGAGAGCTTATGCGGAGTCACGGTTTAATTGGTCGCAAGTATGCTGGGAAAATTAAACAGCTTATTTGTGGGTCATCTGGTCTCGATGATTTTGAATGGGGCGTCACCCTCTTCTCTGATGATGCTCTTCAATTTAAAAAGATCGTCTATGAAATGCGCTTCGACGAAGCAAGTGCTCGTTACGGAGAGTTCGGTGCCTTCTTTGTAGGAAACCTACTAGAAGACCATGACCTTTCTCGGTTTTTGCATGTATAATTTCTAGGTAACTAATTCTTGGGCCGTCGATAACACCGCCGAAAATCTTATGAAAGATGCTTTGCCTTTCCATAAGATCGAGGTTGATGTTTTGACGGCTCTCTTTGTTTGTTGTAGGCCCAAACTCACTCTCGATCGATGTTTTTGTATTCTTCTTCCGTTTTCGTGCATCCAAACCATCGTTGGATCGGCATTTTCTCGGCTCTCCCCTGTTTTCGTGCATCCAAACCATCGTTGGATCGATGTTTTCTCAACTCTCTCTTGTTTTCGTACATCCAAACCATGGTTGGATCGGCATTTTCTCAGCTCTCCCTTGTTTTCGTACATCCAAACCATCGTTGGATCGATGTTTTCTCAACTCTCTCTTGTTTTCGTACATCCAAACCGCGGTTGGATCGATGTTTTCTCAACTCTTCCTTGTTTTCGTACATCCAAACCATCGTTGGATCGACGGTTTCTTGGCTCTCTCTTGTTTTTATACATCCAAACCATGATTGGGTGAATGTTTTCAAAGCTTTGTTCCGTTTCCAAATACACACTCTGACTCTACATCCTCAATTAATAGAAAGGAATATGGTCTTAAGAAAGGATATCAAATTCCTAATTTAAGGGCATATCTCTGCTTAGAGATACATACAAATGAAAGAGCAACAAATTTCATGGAGAACCTATTTATAAGGAGTGAGATTCTTGTCTAATTCGAATCCTTACCAAGCTAATACTGGCTATTATCCGATGTATCCGATGCAACAACAAATGCCAACCGTTCCACAGGGGCAAAATCCTAATCTGTATCAGCCTCAACCTATGCAAATAGCCAGTCCGACTGCAGGCGCAAAAGGCGGGGCCAATGTTCCAGGTATGCTCCCTATTGAAGAGTCCTATATTGAGAATATATTGCGACTAAACAAAGGGAAACTCGTCGACATTCACGCAACATTTGAGAACAATCGGGAATGGAATGCGAAGATTTTTACAGGCATTATTGAAGCCGCCGGGAGAGATCATGTCATATTGAGTGATCCGGAAACTGGAAAAAGGTATTTAATCCCAATGGTTTATGTGGATTATGTAACATTTAATGAACCGGTTGAATACGAATATCCCTTTGGATCTGGCCCTCTTGCCTCTGCACCACCGCGTTAAGGCAACCGTACTCTGGTGGAACACTAATCATTTCGACTAAAAAATGCACTGAGAAACCTAACTTATTTCCCAGTGCATTTTGATGTTTTTTAGACCACAGCCTACAGATGTTTTACAGCAAAAATAATTAGTAAAACCCATGATACGAGGAATGCGACACCACCTAAAGGGGTAATCGCTCCTAGTACTTTAATTCCCGATGTACTTAATACATATAAACTTCCTGAAAAAAGAATAATCCCGATCAGCATAATCCAACCAGACCAAGACAATAGCGAAGAAGCAGGGTATTTTCCGGAGAGAATCCCAATCGCAATCAATCCGATTGCATGGAACATCTCATATTGAACACCGGTTTTCCAAACTTCCAAGTATTTCGGTTCTAATTTCCCTTCTAAACCATGAGCCCCAAATGCGCCTAATGCAACAGCTAAAAAGGCATTCAAAGCTCCTACGATAATAAAAAACTTCAATGGACACACTTCCTTTACTCATTATTTTATAGCTGATTTCGGTGGATAGACGTTTCCGCCTTTCTTGGTGCGGCTACAGCGCCTAGCGACTAGCAAATTTACGCCTTCTTCCTGCGATAAGTCAACATCGACTCATCCTTCGCCGTGTTTCCTTTATCTCAGGCCAACAGGATGTTGGTCAGAACGGCGTTGCGCCAGGACGGCGCGCCCTTAGCCGTTCAACCTTATTATCCAAATTTGTACGTCGCTAAACAGACGCTTCCGCCTTTCTGTTTAAAAATCAAATATTGAAGTGCCGTTAGCTCCGTCTTCTGTTTGAAGGGGATTCGATTGAGAAATGGATATTGGCTTTGACTGAGGTTGTTGGTTAAAGGTTGACGTAACGTTAGAGACCTTTTCCCTTTTTTCCACATGCCGGTTGGGTTCCTCTCCCCCTATTCCAAGCTCCGCTAATGTTTTCACTGTATACAAATGAGCCTTTCTAGTCGATGTTTCACTAGCTTGTTTTGCTTTATTTATTTCCTCTTCTATTTTTTCCAATAATACTTCATATGAAATACCCATTCTGATCACCTCTTATCCTTTAAGCTTAATTTTTATCTCACGAAAATGCAAAAATTTATATCCATTCACTAGATTTTTCGAAACCTTTCCTATAGGCATGCAAAAAACGATGTTTGAAATGTTAAAAATCGGAAATATACATAATGTGCCGATCATATTTCTTGAGGAGGATGATTGTTGATGAATAGAATCGAAGTTTGTGAAAATGGTGTACAAGCTAATAATATTATTAATCAGTTAACAGCCCAAGGGTTTTCTCACGACAATATCTATTTATTTACCCATGATGATGATCGAACGGAAGATTTAGCGGATGCTGCTGAAGTTGAAACAGTCGGCCTTCAAGAAGAAGGCATTGTGGACTCTGTAAAAAACGTCTTTCGTAAAAAAGGAGACGAGCTACGGTCGAAATTTGAATCAGTCGGTCTGACACAGCAAGAAGCTGAGAAATATGAAAGTATCCTAGATAAAGGCAAGGTTGTGATTGTGGCTCAACAACACTAGGAGAAAATGAAAATACCCCATCTTAACGGGGTATTTTCTCTTACAATCTTATACTTCAGGCGCTGATTCTTTAAATAATTTCCTTGATTTCACGATCCAAATAATGGATATTACAGCAATAATCGCAATGATGATCTCTACAACAAAGATGTTTTCAATTGTACCTGTTTGATAAAGGGCTGCGGGAAAATCAATGATCGCATGGATAAGGATCGCGAGAAAATAGAAGATAATCTTCCTATTTTTCACTCCATACATCACTAGGATCGATAATCCAAGTTGGATGGCAATCGCACTAATTCTTTCGATTCCGCCTAGCCAAACAAGAGCGGAGGAACCTGTTAGTTGCTCTTTCACCACTTCAAGGGATGGATCTACAGCTAGTAACGAATCAAAGGACCCATTATTAATCATAATCGCCATGGCAATCGTGCTAATACTAGTAATCCCCACTAGGACGACCGCTTCAAAACCGCCGTGCCCTAAACCAAAGGCAAGACCATCTTTCCAATTTCGATACTTTTTCAGGACATATTTCATCATGATAAGTCGCCCTGTTTCCTCAAAAATCCCGGCCATTAGGCCACCATACAGCATATACAGCCAAGGATTCTCTAACCATCCTTTTGTAGTCGAATTGACAGTTAGGAAATACACATGCGGAATATTTTCTAAGATAAGTGCAAACGCCAAAAATGTAACCATTCCTATTAAGAGAACGTATAAAGAGATACCGAATTTCTTTTTAAAAATGATCAGTAAAACGATTGGCAGCCCAATAGCCATTATTATAGAGCCAATCAATGCGACAAACATAGAGGTGGAAACCACCATTTACCCTCTCCTTTACCTCAAATTTCACCTTCTTTACCATACGTATGAAAAGAATAAAAGTTTCAGCCAATTAAAGAATGGTACATTTTCCGGGCTTGATCTACATGATTGGTTCCATGAATAAGGGCGCGTCCATCTTGAAAAAAGACCATTCTTTTCCCTTCAACCACTACAGATACTAAAAATGGATTTCCTCCTACCATGAATCCAGCCGAACGCCATTGCTTCGCTAAATCTTCTAAGGACAAGTGTTTCGTTGCAGTCGGACGTATTTGCACGGTGTCCCTGCCGCAAAGAACCGCCACTTTTAAGCCTGTCTCCTCTTGCAAATACGGATAGGTTGCATTATAACCGCAGGAAGAACATTGGCTGTCCTTCAAAGCATCTGCCTTCAGTGATACATATTCATTATGCCAAAGGTCAAAAGAAACATAGGCTTTCCTGACTGCCTCTATATTCCCTGATAAAATCTTTAAGGCCTCTGCCCCTTGATGGGCTGTTACCATTTGCACAGTTGGTTCAATAATTCCAACGGTATCGCAGGTTTGCCCTTGAAGGGGAAGCTTCTTTAAAAGACATTGAAGGCAAGGTGTGACCCCGGGAATGATTGTAAACGCCATCCCAAAGCTACCCACACAAGAGCCAAACAAATAAGGGATCCGATATTTCTGAGCAAGATCATTTAACAGAAAACGCGTCTCAAAATTATCGGTTCCATCCATTAATAAATCCACATCTTGTAAAAGACTTTCCAATAAAGAGGCATCTGCATGGCCGACAATTGCTGCGATCTCTACCTCATGATTCACTTTTTGTAATCTTGCTTTAGCCGCTTCCGCTTTAGGCCATTTCTTCTGAGCATCTTCTTCTGTAAAAAGGTGTTGCCTCTGCAGATTGCTCATTTCCACATAATCTCGATCAATCAGGGTGATCTTCCCCACCCCCGCTCTCACCAGCATTTCTGCAGTGTGAGTCCCGAGCGCACCCACTCCTAGAATCAACACATGCTTTTCTCGAATTTTGGCCTGCCCCTTTGATCCAATCGGTTTAAATAACATTTGTCGGGAATATCGATCATTCATTTCACTTGCCTCCTCCCTGTCTGACTATAAAAAAAGATCATCCACCACTTACTGGAGGAATAAGAGCAATCTCATCTCCAGCTTGAATGATGGTTTCATCTGTCGCAAATTCTTCATTCACCGCGATCATCACGCCATCTAAATTCCCTAGTGACATAACTAATTTGTCACGGAGAGATTGAACAGTTTGGCCAGCTGCGTCGATTTCTAATGAACTTTTCCCAGCTATCTCTTTTAAATGGGCAAATAAAAGCACTTTATTCATCTTATTCTCCCTCCTCAGGTTGACCTGTTTTATATTCTTTTGTACCCTGCTGATTACCGATCCACGCTTCTCCATCTTCCCAATGCTCTTTTTTCCAAATCGGAACCATTTCCTTGATCCGCTCAATCGCATAGCGATTTGCCTCATAGGCTGCGAGGCGATGTGGTGATGAAACCGCAATCACAACAGCAATATCACTAATTTCCAGTCGACCAATACGATGGCTAATGGCTACTTCTACACCAGGCCAGCGCTCTTTCATTTCAAATGCAATTTGCTCTAGCTTTTTCAAAGCCATTCCTTCATACGCTTCATATTCCAGATAAAGTGTCTTGCGACCATGGGTTATTTCGCGTACCGTTCCAATAAAAGTTGTGATAGCCCCAGCTTCTCTCCGCACCACTTTCTGATAAATCTCTTCAATGCGAATCGGGTCTCTTGTAATTTCACAATTCACCTTAAACACCTCTGTCCGTCATTTTTGCTGCTTGCACATAATCATCCATTGTATTCATGTTCCAGAGAATCCCTTCATGTTCATCCATGGGGTAAAATTCCACCTGGATATCGGATACCATCGATTGAACAGAGCGCTTACCATTTAGCAATGTTTGATAAACCTGATCTTTTATCCGAGTATGATAGACTGCAAAAAGGGGATGCATCCGGCCTTCAGCGATCGGTATGACTGCATCTACCTTTTTCTCCATCATCACCCTCTCAAATTGCTGGGCGATTTCTTTTGAAATAAAAGGCATATCACAAGCCACAACCAAACAGGCGCCTTCTTTTGCCAATGTCAGTCCAGTCCATATTCCAACAAGGGGACCTTGTCCTTTAAATTGGGAAAGATCGTCAACTATTAATACCTCTTCGGGGATATCATCAAGATCATGATTAGAGACCAAAATCACTTTTTCAGAAATCGGCAGGCATTCACCGATAATCCGATCGATGAGGCGAATACCGTTCAATTTCATCAAAGATTTATTTTGTCCCATTCGTCTGGATTGTCCCCCAGCTAAAATGATCGTTTTCACTTCTTCCCTCCTAAAAAAATGATGTACTATTTCAGTCATATCAGGTATTCTAAGCTTATCATGGTCTGAAAGGGAATAAAAAATGAACATGAAGATTTTTTTGTTATGTAGCCTGCTCCTTCTATTTCTTTGCGTATTCTTATGGTGGAAAACAGGAGACTGGATACGGAAGGGACAATCTCCTACCGCGAATGGGAAATATCCATATGCCATCATTCTTGGTGCCAAGGTAAATGGCAACATTCCCTCACAATCCTTACAATATCGCTTAGATGCTGCTGTACAATATGCCAATGAATATCCTGATGTTCTATTTATTTTATCAGGTGGCCAAGGGCCTGATGAGCAAATACCTGAAGCAGAAGCCATGAAGAACTACCTAGTTGAAAAGGGAGTCGAAGAAAACCGACTACTCCTAGAAACAGCTTCGACTTCTACTTATGAAAATATTCTTTTTTCCAAACAGCTACTTCCTTCTTCCGTCGACCATGTCACGATCATTACAAGTGATTATCACCTTGCGCGGGCCCGTAAAATTGCGGATCACCTAGCCCTTAAGACCGACGCCCTCGCCGCCAAAACACCGAATGTAGTGAAGTGGAAATCAACCACTCGTGAACGGGCTGCTTTAATCAAAACATATGTAACAGGGCGATAACCGTTTTCTCTTTCATACTCTACCTAAAGTTTATCATTTAGGAGAAGAAACACATAACAAAAACGACATTTCGAATTGTAAAAAGCGTCCTCATTCTGAGAACGCTTTTCCGCTTTAGGTTTCTAGACAGAATACCTTGGCAGTATGCTATTTACTGCTCTTCCTTATCTAAATGGTTCAGACAGCCTTTTTCTGAAAATACAGTAACCCTCCGAATAGAAATAAAAAAAAGCTACCAAATATCACCGATAATAGCAATGAGAGTGAGCGAATAAAAAATTCATCAGCCCCATCTCCTCCTGCCGAGAGCATGGTTAAGAAAGGTTGGACCCAAGGGTAATAGGGTGAGAATTTCTCTGAGTTCGCTACTAAAATATTGGGAATCGTTAAAATTACATTGATAGCAAGTGGAGCGGCGAAACTTGTCCAAGCCGTTGAAATCCAAAGTTGTAAAGCAACTAGTGGTAGGCAGGCCAACCAGCCGAAAAAAACACTTTTAAGCCCAAACAGATAAGGTACTGAAGTCTCAATCCCCTGAATCGTTCCAGCTACGATCCAACCAATATAAAATAATATTTGCGTGATCGCTAAAAAAGTCATGACAATGATCCCTTTTGCCAAGAATACTTGCCCTCTTGATACTGGCAAAGCAAGTAATTGTTTCCATCCCCCACTTTGATGTTCATAGCGAGCGACAAAGGCACTGAACACCCCTGTTAACAAGGGCAGAAAAAGCAGTCCATGGATAAAAACCATCGTTGATAATAGATAAGCCCATTCGACTCCTTTCATTTCCGATACATTCACGGTCATACCGATAATAGTAGCCAATACCGGACTAATGAAAAGCAACAACCATATATTAGATTTGCGAAATTTAAGCCATTCTGATTGAATGATTTTCCATAACATTTTACTTCACATCCCGTCTTGTAAAATCTAGTGCTCCAAGCCCTAAAAGAATGATACCAACGATAAGCCCCATTCCCGCAAACCAAATTGGCTCATGAACATCGCTGATTAATAATGGCCATTTCCACGGAAACCAATCCGCAGCCACAATAGAATACATCGAAACAATCGCACCAAGTATTCCGACCGTTAAGGGTATTGCCTGGTTGGGCATCGTAATCGATAGCCATGTTTGCAAGGCTAGAATCGGCAAAGCAGCCGCTAAGGGATAGAAGCTATTTTTAAAAATCGCGATATAAGGGATATCTGTCCCGAACTTCAAACTAAGTCCTAAAATGATCGTTCCTACAAATAGCAAGAGACAAGCAACCCAAAGTAATAAAATATTTAAAAGGAATTTTGACCCAAACGCAGCTCCTTTGCGAACAGGTAAGGCTAAAAGTTGCTTCCAAGCATTCTGTTGATGTTCCACATTCGCTGTCATTGATGCCAGTATCGCGACACCTAGTAACAGGGAGATTGTCATTAGTCCACTAATATTCTTCAGCAATTCTCCCCAAACATCTGGATTAAGGCCAACTAAGTAATCATATCTTACGCCATAATTGACCGCCTGCAGAGAGATCACGCCAAAGGGACCAAGAAAGACAAGAAGCCATACCCATTTCCGTTTCATTTTCAGCAGATCAGCCTTGAATATCTGGAACATCATAGGCTCATCTCCTCCTTCGTTAAATCGAGGAATATTTCTTCTAAAGACATCTTTTGTTCTTCGACACGATAAACAGATAGATTTCCTTTGACTAAATTCTTTACTGCTTTAGCGGTTAACAAATCATCCGCCTGATCAAGCGTAAGAAATGGATCCTGATCCTGTACTTGAATACCAGAAGACAGAAGAATTTTCTTCGCCTCTTTTTGATCATTTGTATGAATGCGGATCGTAGGAGTGGATCTCTTTCTTAACACCTCGATCGAATCTTGAAAAATAAGTGAACCTTTCGTAATAATACCTACCTGTGTTGCCATTTGATCAATCTCACTTAAAAGATGGCTGGATACGACAATTGTTACGTCATATTTTTTCGGCAGGCTTTTAATTAATTCTCGCATTTCTTGAATCCCAGCGGGATCCAAACCATTTGTTGGTTCATCCAAAATTAACAACTCTGGATTCCCCAAGAGAGCAGATGCTATCCCTAATCTTTGCTTCATTCCAAGCGAAAAACCTTTTACAGGTCGTTTGGCATCCTTTGTTAAACGGACGATTTCCAACACTTCTCCGATTCTTGCTTTAGGCACATTTAAAATTTTTCGTAAAGCCTCTAAATTTTCAATAGCTGTTAAGTGACCATAATAGGAGGGAGATTCCACAAGAGAGCCGACTTTGCTTAAAATCGCTAGTTTATGTTTTTTTAAATCCTGTCCAAATATATGGATCGATCCATCTGTTGGTTTCATTAGTCCAAGTAACATGCGGATCGTAGTTGTTTTTCCTGCCCCGTTTGGACCAAGGAAACCATAAATCTCTCCTTTTTGAATGGCAAGATTCACACCATTCACAACTTGCTTTCCTCTAAATCTTTTCGTTAAATTCGAAGTTTTTAACACTAATTCGCTCATTTCCTTCACCTCATCTCTAAGATTAAGAGATGAAGGTTAAAACAATGGGCAGGCAAGTTTAAAATTTGTTTAAAAAGGTAGAATTACTTCCAACGGCGAATAAAGCGACCATTCAAGATAACAAGGCTTTCTTGACTTTAAGAAAAACCGCTTGAATCATGGATTTTCATGAATCAAGCGGTTTACGTTATTTCGGTATTTGTTTTTTCATGTCCATTGCTGCTGTCATCGTCATTCTCGTTCCTTTATCTGTTGATTGAACATTTAACTTTAGGTCCATTTCTTGCAGCATGAGCGTTACAATCGCCATTCCGATTCCAAGCCCTTTGCTGTTAGAAGAAGTCTCCATGCCCGGTCCACGATCTTCAATCATTAGTTGAAAACCATGTTCCGTTTTTGCACTTTTGATTCTAATATATTTCCCCGAATCGGCATGGCGAAGAATATTTTGAAAAAGGTTATCAAGCACTCGCTCCAACCAACTTGGATCTAGGTACCATTCAAAATGTTGATCTTCGGGCAATTCAATCTCAATCTTAAACCCCTTTTTCTCAAAAGTTGGATACCAAGAAGCAACTATCACGCGAACCGACCGGATAATATCTACCTTTTGAGGGTGGTAAGGATATTTTCCCGCGGTCAGCAGTGTATACGATAGTAAATTATCGATTAACTGACCAAGAAAGGTAATTTTACGATCCATTAATTGAAGGGATTCTTCCCCTTTGTCCGTTAGCTTTTCTTTTTTTAATGTATACAGATGCCCTCTTAATGTCGTTAACGGTGTTCGTAAATCATGAGAAAGACTAGCAATTAATTGTTTTCGCAGCTCTTCTTCCTCATCCTTCTGTTTTTGACTTTCTCCTAACCTCTTGATCATTCGATTGAAGGACTGCTCAAGCTGGCCAATCTCGTCACGTTTTTTAACTTTAATTTTATCAGGAATACCTGCAATTCCTTCCTTTTCCATCGCTAATCCTAAACGTAGTAGTCGTTTGCGAATATGGGAAAAGAACAACCAGGAAATAAAAACAAACAAGAAAAATAGTCCAATATTAATACCGTAATATAGATAGTTATAGCGATCGATTAGCTTTTCTTGCGTATGGTCCATTTCACTTCTAGGAATTTGAAAAGTGACAAAGCCGTTTTCTTTTTCGTCACCTAGAAAGGCTACTGTTGTAAAAGGATCGCTATCATAGCTTTTCTTCATGAATTCGACAATATCAGAAGACGTCCACTTTTTAGGCACAGCAACCGGTTCCGGATAAGCAAAGAGAAGCGTTCCATTTTCATCGACCCAAAACACATTAGAAGTCGGGTATTTCTCTTGGAATTTGGTCAACTTCTTTTTCACGTCTCCCTCATCCAAAGGAGCCAATTTCCCTGTTTCGTAATGCCACTTTTTTTCTAAGTCCTCTCCATTTAGTTTGTTCACATCCGCCTCATCAAATGAGTACCAAACAATGATTGACAAAGGGAAAACAATTGGGATAAATAAAACCGCGAATACAATGATAAACAGATATCTTAGTAATAAAGAGTGACGAAGAGACAAAACTTTTCTTATAATCATGATTTTAATCGATAGCCCAATCCCCGAATGGTTTCAATTAAATCTGGTTTTGCGGGGTCCCTTTCTAATTTCTCGCGTAAATAGCGAATATGTACCATTAATGTTTTATCTCCGTCTATATAAGGTTCTCTCCAAACCCCTTCATATAACTGCTCCTTTGTCAAAATTTGATTTTGATGGCGGAGAAAATATTGAAAAATTTGGTATTGCTTCCCTGTTAAAATAATTTCCTCGTTTTTTTCATGATCTAAAATCCGATTTTCTTCTAAGAAAATATCTAAATGACCTATTCTTACCTTCTCTGTTTGATTCTGCTGAAACCGTCGTAATAAAACTTCAATCCTTGCAACCAATTCCTCTGGATAAAAAGGTTTTGTTACATAATCATCTGCAAACTCGAGTCCCTGAAGCCGATCTTCGACAGAGGTTCTGGCAGATAACATCAAGATTGGCAATGAAGGATATTCTTGCTTTAATCTCCTTCCAATGGAAAAGCCATCTAGGCCGGGTATCATCACATCTAAAATCGCAATTTCTACCTCTCTCGCTATTTTCGTCGCTCCTTCCCCTGATGATAACCAATTTACTTTATGTCCCTTTTCCTCTAGAACTTCTACGACCCATTTACTAATTTCTAAATCATCTTCTATGTATAGAATATTGGCCATTCGTATCCCCCTGATTTTCTTCTACAATAATTGGTATACATTTTTATCTTACCATCTATATACCAAATTATAGGCAATGCCCTATCTTTAGGTAAAGCCACCTATAAAATAAATCTCTTTTATTTTCAAAAAAATTGGTATATCCTAAAAAGAAAAGCTGAAGCTAGACCCAAAGAAACATCATGTAATTGCTAGGAGGAATAACGGATGACAATGAAAAAAGTTTTAACCCTTGCTGGTTCGGATTCAAGTGGTGGAGCCGGAATCCAAGCAGATTTAAAAACATTCCAGGAATATGGTGTCTACGGTATGAATGCTTTAACTTCTATTGTCACGATGGATCCCGGAAATAATTGGAGCCATGACGTCTATCCGATTGATGTCGATACAGTAGAAAAACAATTAAACACGATCCTCTCTGTTGGGATCGATGCGATGAAAACAGGGATGCTCGGCTCTGTTGAGATCATTGAATTAGGTGCTCGAAAATTGGATGAGCATAAATTAGAGAATGTCGTGATTGACCCTGTGATGGTATGTAAAGGCGAGGATGAGGTTTTACAACCCGAAAATACCGATGCCATGCGCGACCTCCTTGTGCCACGGGCTTTAATTGTAACGCCAAACCTTTTTGAAGCAGGACAATTAGCGAAAACAGGCCCTGTTAAAACCATTGACGGCATGAAAGAAGCGGCTGTGAAAATTCATGAATTAGGTGCGAAAAATGTTGTCGTAAAAGGTGGAAAAGCAATCGCCCATGATAAAGCGATCGACCTTTTCTATGATGGTCAAGAATTTACCTTGCTTGAATCAGATAAACTAGAAACGACCTATAACCATGGAGCTGGTTGTACTTTCGCTGCTGCGATTACAGCGAACCTAGCGAAAGGAAAATCGGTCAAAGAAGCTGTTATTTCTGCCAAAGATTTTGTCAGCGCGGCGATCCAACACGGCTGGAAGCTTAATGAATATGTAGGTCCTGTCATGCATGGTGCCTATTTTACATTTGAAGAAAATTCAAAGAAATAAGGATTACGCCCAGAAAAGAGAATTCTTCTTTTCTGGGCGTTTAACATTTCCCTCGATGTTCTAAACTTCCCTCTTCTTGAATAGCATGGGACAGAAACCACTCCAATTCTATTTATATAGGGGGAAATAGAAATGAAGACCTTTTTAGGAGGAATCATTCTCTTAATTCTGGGGTATTTTACATATGGAAAGATTGTTGAAAAGGTATTTGGCATCAAGCAAGATCGCCCTACCCCGGCTTATGTCAACCACGATGGTGTGGACTATGTTCCCATGAGTACCTCGAAAAACGCCTTAATCCAATTACTAAATATTGCGGGGACAGGCCCCATTTTTGGTCCTATTATGGGAGCCTTATACGGACCCGCCGCCTTTGTTTGGATTGTGATTGGATCCATTTTTGCCGGAGCGGTTCATGATTATCTAATCGGAATGATTTCCCTCCGTAATCGTGGAGCTCATTTACCTGCATTAGCTAGCAAATTTTTAGGTCAAACGATGAAATACCTTGTCCATATTCTAGCCGTCTTGCTCCTTCTATTAGTTGGGACTGTTTTTGTCATTACTCCAGCTAGTCTACTTCACGTGTTAATTGATGGAAAACTTGCGTTGGGTATCATTATGATCATCATTTTTAGTTATTATATTCTCGCTACTCTTCTACCAATCGATCAAATCATTGGACGATTATATCCATATTTCGGTGCCTTGTTAATTCTAAGTGCAGTTGGTGTCGGTGTCGGTCTTGTCATAACTAGAGCGCCCATTCCAGAATTGTCCTTTACCAATTTCCATCCTGAACAAACACCGATCTTTCCTCTTTTATTTTTTACGATTACATGTGGAGCCTTATCAGGGTTTCATGCTACCCAAACTCCGATTATCTCCCGCACTATCCAAAAAGAAAGCCAAGGCAGGAAAATATTTTATGGGATGATGATTGCTGAAGGGATCATTGCGATGATTTGGGCTGCAGCAGCGATGAGCCTATTTGATGGGCCCGGCGAATTGAATGAGCTCTTAAAAGTAGGCGGACCTGGTGCTGTTGTCAACGAAGTTTCCACCTCTCTACTTGGCGCACTTGGTGGGACACTTGTCGTACTCGGAGTGGTTGTCCTTCCGATTACGTCTGGCGATACTGCTTTCCGTAGCGCTCGGATGATCATAGCTGAATATTTAGGTTTAGCGCAAAGGAAATTATCCAGTCGTTTATGGGTCGCCTTTCCTTTATTCATCATTGCTTTCCTACTTACAAAAATCGATTTTAACCTGTTATGGAGATATTTCAGCTGGGCGAATCAATCTACTGCAGTAATTACCTTATTCATTGGTGCCATGTATTTGTATATTGCGAAGAAAAATTATTGGATCTCGCTCATCCCTGGCACCTTTATGCTTATCATGGTTTTCACTTATATTTTTCATGCAAAAATTGGCTTTCATTTACCGATGAATACTTCTTGGATTGGCAGTCTGATCGGAACCCTGATTGTGCTTATTTTATTTTTTCATATTGCAAGAAAAGCACGAGAAAATAAATGGCCGATTGAGGAGAAATTTTCCAGGTAGAATACGGACTCAAACTTATTTTTCGTAATTTTGCTTTCCTTTTAGTAAAATAATTTTAGGAAGGAGGTTTATCTTGTGGAAAAGATTCGTATCGATGAAGTCCAACAATTAATCAATACTTTTGCAACAGAACAAGTTTACATACATTTAGAAACAACGAATGGAGCGTATGCTTCCCATAATGACGAAACATTTTTTTCAGCTGGAGCTTATATTCGCAATGCTGAGGTTTGTTACGAATATGGAAAGATTGTCGGGAATGGCCCCTATCGGATCGGTTTGAAACTCGCAATCGGCTGGATTTACGCGGAAGGCCTCACCCATTTTGAGTTAGATGAAGAAGGAAGATTACTTCTTGCCGGCCATGGATATGATGGAAAGCTAGCCGTGGCCTTAGAAATCAGCAAAACACCATTTAAATCTTAATCGAAGGAGGGCTATTTATGGAAAAAGAACGTCACGTTTTAGTTGTATTCCCACATCCAGATGATGAAGCCTTTGGCGTCTCCGGAACGATGGCAAGTCATATTCAAAATGGCACACCTGTTACTTATGCTTGCCTTACTCTCGGAGAAATGGGGAGAAATTTAGGGAATCCCCCATTTGCTACAAGGGAGTCCCTTCCTGAGATTCGCAAAAAAGAACTGCAAGCCTCCGCGAAAGCAATGGGCGTCACGGACTTACGGATGATGGGTTACCGTGATAAAACATTAGAATTTATTCCTGACGAGGAATTAACCAATCTTGTCTTTGACTTGATTGAGGAATTGAACCCTTCTCTCGTCATCTCCTTCTATCCTGGATATTCTGTTCATCCGGATCATGAAGCAACGGGTCGTGCTGTTGTACGTGCAGTGCGCAGACTACCTAAAGAAAGTCGTCCCAAGCTTCACTGTGTAGCTTTTTCTAAGAACCATGAAGCTGAAATTGGTTCACCAGATATCGAACATGATATTAGCGCCGTTTCCGAACAAAAATTTGGCGCATTAAAAGCTCATCTTTCGCAAACGGTATGGATGTTGGCAGATCTAGAGAAGAAAATGGCGGAGGAAAAAACGGGATTACCCGAGCACTTTCTAACAGAGCGCTTTTGGACATATCCTTGGGATCGTGACAATGTTTTGTAAAAACCGGTGGAGAGATTTTCCACCGTTTTTTTGCGGTTGAAAGATTACAACTCCACCGAGTGAACCCTCCCCCACCAAATCAAAGATTTGGTGGGGGCTTCCCTTGACTTAAATACAGCTTACGTCACGCATGTTTAGTTGCCATTGGCACTAAGCGCCTGATGTAAGTTAATGAATGAAGCCAAAGTAAGCCGAGTTCTAGCTGACAGTTCAGGAACCTTTGCCTCA